>NZ_JCACHA010000791.1:0-9438 GCF_059503625.1 Skermanella sp. | reverse complement strand
GCAGCGAATCACAGATGATCAGCAGTGGCTAGCTATTTCGCGGTCGGGACACTAGAGGCTGTTATGGACCCGTGGCAGGATAAAGATCGGGCTGCGGGGCATAGATGCCCGCAGGCCCTGTCCGTCCGATGTCATCGATGACGCATGGGCTTTGGTCGCGCCCTATCTGACGCTGCTGCCTGACGCTGCCGGCCAGCTCCACTCGCTGGCCGATCTGCACGCTGCCATCAAGCGATACCTCGCCAAGCACAACGTCGATCCGAAGCCTTTCGTTCGGACTGCCGCCATCATCGCCCAGTTGGATGCACGTTCCGTGTAAGTCGCTGCACTAGTACAAGATCCGGGTCCGCAACCCCACGACGAGCGCGTTGCGGCCCGGCCTCTCGCTTGGATTCCAGATATGCGTGACCACAGGCTGGAGGTCGAAGCCGGGCGCGATCTCGGCGAGGTAGGTTAGCTCCAAGTTGGTTTCGGAGACGCGTCGGCCAGCCGAGGCGTCGGGATCGAGGCGCAGAAGATCCTGGTCAAAGCGGCGCACGGCTGCCGCGTAGCGCGCATGGATGACGCTGAAGCCGAAGCGGTCATGAGGCCGCCCGGGCACGAGATCCGCAAAGACCATCCCGCCGTCGATGTAGAAGCCGATCGTGCTGCGGTCCGACGGTGCGACGGAGAACCGTCCGAAAAGCGACACGCCCGACAGCGCGTCGCCGCCTGCAGGCTGCCAGAGCTGCTGGTCGAGTACCGCGTAGAGCCCGCCCGTGCCCCGACGCCGCAGCGGCACGCCGGAGCCCGAAGTATCAGCGAGGAGCGTGCCGTCGGCAGCACGGCGCTGGTTGTCGAAGCGGCCCAGATGCGCCCAACCGCCAAGCCGGACGGTGCGCGCAAGGCCCTCCTCACCCACCGCTTGGTTCTGCCGAAAGCGCGCTTCTGCGAAGAGTAGCCCCGGGTCACGTATGCGGAAGTCGGTGTTATACCGGTTGCGGACCTGGTCGTCGTCCTCACCAGGGCGGGAGACGCGACCATTGAACAATGCCGCACGAAAGTTGAGGCGCTCGTTCGGTACGACTTGCATCAGTACGCCAGGGGTTGCCAGGGGAAAGGCAGGCCCGCCGCCTGGCAAATTGAGAGCGCTGATCGTCGGAAAGTCGCTTTGGAGAAACAGCGGTGACAGGTCTGAAAAGAAGAACTCTACATCGGCCGCGAGCTGACCTGCGCGTAGCCGCACCAGACCGTTGGCGATGCTTTGCTCGAGCCATAGCTCGGAGAGGCGGATGCGGGGCATAGCCTCGATGGCGGCGATAGTGTTCACGCCACCGACGAAATCGCGCCGCACCCGGCCAGTGTTGTGGATGAAGAAGCCATTCGCATAGGCGCGTAGGCCGTGGATACCAGCGAGGCGCTCGAAGTCTATTCGGAGCGATGGTTCAAAGAGGCCTTGGCCAATCCACCCTCGCCTCTGTCCGCCACGGACATTGCCAAGCGCGTCGGCGATGTAGGAAAGGCGGAAATCGATACCGCGCTCCGAGAGGTCCCGTACCGAACCGAAGGGGTCGCCACCGTCAGGCAACGTGTTCCGGAGAGTGGACTGGATGGGCCCATCCGAGCGCGGGCCCTGCTCCTCGATCTGCGCCCGGGTTGGGCTAGCTACCGCGAGCGCGGCGAGCACCATGACGCCAAGCAGGCACACACGCCAAAAGGCGGGCTTGGCGCCAACTGGTTCTGGCGCCAGCTCGTCCGCTGAGAGCTTGCGGCTCCTGCGCCTCACAAGGCTTGCGTCCCGACGCAGCATGACGGTGACGGTTCGGGCCATGCAGCGTAGCCGCTCGGTGGCGGGTTCCGAACCGAAATATTGATAAATACCTAGCGTAGCACCCACCGCCGATTGCAATAGATCGGGGACCATCGGCATAGACTCATTGGGCTCGTTTGCTGGGGGATCAGCACGATAACGGCGAAGACCGGTACGGAGCGGGCTTCCATGCCGCCCAGGTATTGCTTTAACGCTTGGCGCGCCCACACGCTGAGTGATGCTCGAACCCCAGCGAACCGGGCACCGTACAAGCCGACGGTGGTAGTGGGTCACCGCGCGATAATCGCACGAGCAGCGTAAGCCAAGCGCATGCATACATCGGTGGACATCAAGCCTCTGTGCCGCCTGCAAAAGGCATTGTCCTTCGGGGAGTTGACGCGAACGTGCCAAGCGACAAAACGATGGCATGCGTGCGTGGTCATAATGCCGTCACGGCGCGCGGAGCGCCACATCCCAGTGCCCGCAAACAGCTGTGGTGGCTGCCCCGTGGCGCCTAGCCTCGATGCACGATCACTAACCGGAACCTGAATGTGTAGATATGCCGCCGTGGCGTCGCCATGCTCTCGCTTCGGAGGCTTTCCGCAGATAGTGACAGCTTCGTCATTAGTAGGTGAGAAAAGGATTAACCAGTGAGCCTCGGTCTATTTGCATCGCTGGAGAATGCAACAGCGTTGGTTAAAGTGGCGGCAGCGTCGCTGGATGACGCCGCAGTCCAGTCCGCCAGGGCAGACACCAAGGCGGTTGGCATCTCGCTGATGATGCGGCGGTGACTCCAGCCATTTCGTGGGCTTCGCCACCAAGCGAGTTGCCAATCATCAGGCAGATCGCGCTCGGATCATTGAAGGACAAGTTATCTTATTTGCTGCCGGGCTCGCTGGCGTTGAGCTGGCTAAGCGCGTGAAGCATCACGGTGGTCCCGATGCCGGGCGGTGTCTATCTTTGCTATGAGAGCTTCGAGAAAGTGCTGCACGCTCTGCACCCACGTGTCCCCCAGCTTCTATGAAACTCATCTTTGATTTCGTCTCGGCCTTCAAGTACCTTGACGACGTAATCGCGCCACCGCTGACGATCCCGTCGGCGTGCGGCTGGTGCTGCCTATCGTCGTTGCAGAACATCGGGCGGCGGCTATGAGGTCGAGGGTCAACCGATCAGCCATGTGTGCACCATTTTCGTCGTGGCGCTTCGGATACTGGCGGCAGCTGCGCTGCTGTGGTGGCTACGACTGCAGATCGCACAGTAGCTTCGGCAGGCCTGGGTCAAAGCTGCACGCAGCTTGCCGCATGCTAATTTGCTCAACCCGACCATACCCTTGTCAGTCAACGCGCCTTGATCCTAGAGGTCGAAGGTTCCCGTCTGGTCTAAGAAATCATGGGTATGAACGACGACCGCCTCCTCTGTCACCCGAACTAGCCCATAGGCCGGCGGTTCGTGGCTGCCGGGCACCGTCGGCTGCTCCGCAAAGTTCAGCGCTACTTGATGCGAAGTGCCGCGGAGCGAGGAGGCTGGAATTCCTCTCCAGGAGCCACAGAGCGGCCGGTGCAGATGACCATGGAAGAGGTGGCGGATGCGTGCGCGATGCGGCGCCACCACCTCCCACAATGCATCAGCGTCGAGCAATGGGATCTCGTCCATGCCGATGATGCCAACGCGGTACGGTGGATGGTGTAGGAAAAGCAGCACCGGTCCGCTATCCTCTCGCAGCCGCCTGGACAGCCAGTCGAGCCGGCGCGTGCCGAGCCGCCCCGCATGCGTGCCCGGCTCCTTGGTATCCAACATCAGGAACTGACCGACCGGGGTGCCCACAGCCTGCTGAACGAATCCTGCCTCGTCTACGGGTGCCTCCGGGAAGGCAGTTCGGAAGGCCGCGCGCTCATCGTGGTTGCCGAGCATCAAATGCACTGGGCAGGGCATGTCAGCGAGGATTTCCCGCAAGCGCGTATAAGCCTCCGGCTCGCCCTGGTGTGTCAAATCGCCGGTGACGACGGCAAAGGCGGCCGGCGAGGCACCCTCAGGCCCGTGCCAGCGTGCGACATCCGCCACAGCGAGAGCGAGGCGCGCGCCGGGATCGAGGCCGTACAGCGGCGGCGCCCCGTCCGGCGTCACATGGAGGTCGGTGAGATGGATGAAGGTGAACGGAGCGACCATCCCGGTTAGCTCCGCCGCGGCAGCAGGTTCTGCACATCCGCCACCATGCGGTCCAGCGCTGCATCGGCTTCAGCGCGCCGGGCGACGACGGACTGCAGATGGTCGTTAATCACGTCGGTGATGCGCAGGGCGTTCTGTCCAGGGAAGGCGTACCAGCCGGTGATCACATCCTGCTGGCGAAAGGTAGTGAGGTGGTTCGGGTTGTCCCGGTAGAAACGGCCGAGCATCTCCTCCCGCTCCGCCGGGATCGTGGTGGACGGCATGTAGCCAGTAGCGTTGACCATCATCGTCGCACCGACCGGGCCGGTTGAGAACTTGATGAACTTCCAGGCCGCCTCCTGCCGCTGGCGGTCGCGCGTGAACATCATTGCGACATTGCCGCCGGCTGGCAGGCGGGCATTCGGCGAAGAAAGCGGGAAGCGCCCGGTCAGCAGCGGAAAGCGGCCGCCGATCTCACGGTTGTAGCGACCGAGCTGTGCGGTGGATTGCATGGAGATGCCCATGCGCCCGCCGAAGAAATCGCTGAACATGGTCGCGGGGCGGACGTCCGGCATGCGGCCCTTGTCCACCAGGTTGCGCAGCGTCCGGATCGCGTGGCGGCCCGGCTCCTCGCCGAAGGCGACCCGCGTCTCCTCGGCGTTCAGCATGCTGCCGCCATGGCTGAAGACCAACGCCTGCCAGGACCAGTTGCCGGTGATGGTCCAATCGAAGAACATCCCCTGCACGCCGTCCGCGCTGCCGTGGATGGCACGCGCCAGTTCCATCACCCCCTCCCAGCTGGAGGGCGGGCGTGCCGGGTCTCCGCCGGCACGGCGCATGAGATCGATGTTGTAGTACAGGATCGGGGTCGAGAGAGCGAAGCCGATGCCGGTCTGCATGGCGCCGACCTGGCCGAGGGACAGCAGGCTTTTGGAGTAGCCGAGGGCGGGGGTCTCCGAATCCTCCGCCATGAAGGGGCTGAAGTCCACGGGTATGTTCCGTTCCGCGAGCGTGCGCTGGCGGTTCAGGCCATGGAAGGCGACATCGGGCAGGCCGCGGGTGATGGCGTCCCGCAGGTTGCGCTGCAGGATCTCCTCGTAGCCCTCCTCCGGCGCACGGTAGGCGATGCGGATGTCCGGGTTCTGGCGCATGAACTCGGCCGCGATGGCTTCCATCAGGTCGCGGAAGAGCACGGGCGTGGAGTACTGGACGCTGAGTTCCACACCGCGGGACTGTGCGCGGGCGAAGGGCGGCGCGGCGAGCGCGGCGGCGGCGGCGGTGGCGGCGAGCGCTGCTCGGCGGGTGATGCGCATGGGTCTCTCCTCTTGGCCTATTTGATCCCGGTCATCGTCACGCCCCGCACGAAGGCGCGTTGGGCGAGCAGGAAGGCGATGGCAAGCGGGGCGGTGACGACGGTGGCTGCAGCCATCATCGGGCCCCAGTTCGTCCCGGCCTCCGCATTGGAGAAAAAGGCGATGCCGAGCGGCGGCGTCGCCAGATGCTCGCTTTGGATCGCGATGAATGGCCAGAAGAACTCGTTCCAATTCCAGATGAAGCTGAGGCAGCCGAAGGCTGCGAGCGCCGGGATCGCAGTCGGCAGCATAATGCGCCAGGTGATGGCGAACTCGCCCATCCCGTCCATCCGCGCGGCCGCGATCAGGTCGTCCGGCACGGTGCGGAAGAACTGGCGCATCATGAAGACGCCGAAGACCGAGACCGTGGAGGGCAGGATGATCGCCGCGTAGGTATCGAGGATATCGGCCTGCCAGAAGGCGATGTAGAGCGGAATGGCCGGTACCTGCGGCGGGATCAGCAGCGCCAGCATCACCATCACGAAGCTCGCGTTCCGCCCAGCCCAGCGCAGCTTGGCCAGCGCATAGGCCATCGGCAGCGCTGTCGCGGCCTGCACCGCGAAGATCGCGCCGGTGACCAGGAAGCCGTTCAGCACGAAGCGCGCCAGCGGCACCTTGGTGAAAGCGTCGCGGTAGTTCTGGACGACGTGCCACTGCTCCGGCAAGAGCGTGAAGCGCGGCGCGAAAACCTCGCCCGGCGGCTTCAGGCTGATCGCCACCATGACGACGAAAGGCGCGAGCATCAGCGCCGCGCCGGCCAGCAAGGTGGCGTGGCGCAGGAGCTCCGGCAATATTGCGCGCCTAGCCATAATGGACCCGCTTTTCCAGCAGCCAGGTCTGCGCCAGCGTCAGCAGCAAGGTGAAGACCAGAAAGACGACCGTGATCGCCGCGCCGTAGGAGGAGCGGAGGAAGGTGAAGCCGTTCTGCACCATGGTGTAGAGCAGCACCTCGGTGGATTTGTTCGGCCCACCATCGGTCAGCACCGCCACGGTGTCGAAGACCTGGAAGCTGCGGATGGCCGTGATGGCGACGACGAAGACCAGCGCCGGCCCGAGCATCGGCCAGGTGACGCGCCGGAACCGTTCCCACGCACCATCCGCGCCGTCCATCGCCAGCGCCTCGTAGAGGTCCTTCGGGATGGCGGTGAGCCCGGCCATGAACAGCACCATGGCGAGGCCGAGATTCTGCCAGGCGCCGATGGCCGCGAGCGTTAGCAGCGCGACATCTGGGTCGTTCAGCCAGTCCCGCTGCGCGACGCCGACCATGCCGAGGGCCTGGTTCACGAAGCCGACCCGCGGATGCAGCATGAACTCCCACACCAGCGCCATGCCGAGCAGAGTGGAAGCGACCGGCAGGAAGAAGGCCGCGCGGTAGAAGGCGCGCCCACGTGCTGCGCCCTCTATCAGGATGGCGGCGAGCAAGCCGAGGCCGACCGTCGCCGGCAGCGTCACGCCCACATAGACCAGCGTGTTGCGAAGCGATGTCCAGAAGACGCGATCGCCCCAGAGCTCGAGGTAATTGCCGAGGCCGCGCCAGGGCAATTCCGGATCACCCATCGTCCAGTCGGTGAAGGACAGCAGCAGGACCGCTACCGCAGGGCCGAGGAGCATGGCCCACATCAGCAGGAAGGCCGGTGCGGCCAGCAACCAGGCCGCGATGGCCTCGGCCCCCGCGCCAGGGCGCTGGTCGGAGCGGCGGACCGCGTCAGCCAAGGGCCGGCTCCCGCTCTAGGGCATGGAGCGGTAACCGCATGCCATCGGCGCCGAACAGCGCGGCGCGCCGTGGCGTCAGGGAAAGCATCGCGCCGGGACGCAGCCGCCGCGCCTCGGTGGGATCGAGCCGCACCAGGACTTCGCCCAAATCTGGCACGGAGGCATGCAGGATTGCTTCGGCACCGAGCAGCTCCACGCGACGCAGCTCCGCCGGGATGCCATCCGCGACTGCCGGCACCAAGGCCTCCGGCCGAATGCCGAGCATGTAGGCGCCGCTGACGCTCGCGGTCCGGAAGGGCAGCCGCGTTCCAGCGACGACGACCTCTCCATCCGGCATCACCTGCGCCGGCAGTGTGTTCATCGGCGGCTGGCCGACGAAGCGCGCCACGTCGAGGCTTGCAGGTTCCTCGTAAAGCTCTTGTGGCGGCGCGACCTGCAGGACGCGACCGGACTGCATCACCGCTACGCGGTCTGCCATCGCCATGGCTTCCGCTTGATCGTGGGTGACGTAAATGACGGTGGCGCCAAGGCGGCGCTGCAGGGTTAGGATCTCTTCCCTTGCCTCCGCACGCAGCCGCGCATCGAGGTTTGACAGTGGCTCGTCCATCAGGAAGGCGGCGGGGTTACGCACCATGGCGCGGGCGAGTGCCACGCGCTGCCGCTGGCCGCCAGACAGCTGCGCGGGCCGGCGGTCCAGCAGCGCGGCCAGGCCGAGCGCCTCGGCGACGCGCCCCACCTCCGCGCCGATCTCCTGCCGCAGCGCCCGCGTGCCCGGCAACAGGCCGCCCAGCACCGGCACGCGCCGCGCCGCGGAAAGCCGCCGCATCTCAAGCGGCATCGCAATGTTCCGCAACACCGTCATGTGCGGGTAGAGCGCGTAGGACTGGAACACCATGGCGAGGTTGCGCCGCTTTGGCGTGGCCTCCGTCACGTCGTGCCCGTCGATGAGGACGGAGCCGGCATCCGCCCCTTCGAGCCCAGCCAGAATGCGCAACAAAGTAGACTTGCCGCAGCCCGAGGCGCCGAGGATGGCCAGGAACTCGCCATCCGCGACCTCGAGCGAGACATCTTGGAGCACCTCTGTCGCGCCGAAGCGCTTGCTGATGCGGCGGAGCGCGATGCTGGCCATGCGGTGGGTGCCCCTGTCGCGGCGTTCGCATGCCTCTTTGCCATCGGCCGCGTGCCGGCGGCGTGAAGATCGCATGAAACCATCTCAGCCATCTCAACGCCGCGACTGAGATTTTCACATTGCGGACTGCGTGCCGCTCGGTTAGGCAGTGCAGATGGATGCACCCGCCCCGCTTCCCGCGCTGGAGAAGCTGCGCGCCCTCCGCCCAGGGCTTACGCCGGCGGCTGCCCGGATTGCCGATGTCATCCTCGCCCAGCCGGGCGAGGTGGTTCATCTATCCGTCACCGAAGTGGCGGAACGCGCAAGTGCCAGCGAGGGCAGCGTCATCGCACTCTGCCGGCAGTTGGGCGCGCGAGGCTTCCAGCACTTGAAGATTGAAGTGGCGCGGGAGTTGGTGCGCCCGGTCCAAGCCATTCAGGAAGATCTGGAGGCGGGCGACGACGCGGCGACTGTGATGCGCAAGGTGTTCGAGGGCGGTCGGCAGGCACTATCCGATACGCTTGCCGTGCTAGACCCGGCAGCGCTGGAGCGTGCCTCTGCGTTGCTGCTCGCCGCGCAGCGGGTAGAGGTCTATGGTATCGGCAGCGCCGCTCCCGTTGCGGAAGATGCTCATGTCCGACTGCTGCGCATCGGGCTGGACAGCCGCTTGGCTGTAGATAGTCATTTGCAGGCCGTCTCCGCGTCGCTGGCGGGACCGCAGGTGGCGGTGCTCACCGTCTCCCATTCCGGAAGCACAATCGAGACGGTAACTTCGACGCGCTTGGCACGAGAGGTTGGGGCACGCACCGTGGTGATCAGCAATGTTGGTCGCAGCCCGATCTCGGCTCATGCCGAGGTGATGCTGCATACCGCTGCACGGGAGACGCGCTACCGCACGGAGGCGATGACGAGCCGTATCGCACAGCTTGCCGTCGTGGACGCGCTAGTGAGTCACATCGCGCTGGCTCGCGGCGCTGGTGCCGTGGCGTCCATGCGACGCAGCGCGGAGGCGCTGGCGCTCAAGCGTTTCTAACCGAATGCCCGAGCATCAGCGGGTCGTCCGCGCCAAGCTTGGGCCGGAGCGCATTCTCCTGCACGGACCGCTCTGCCAGCATCGGACCAAGGTCAGAATTACTGCCGACAAAATGCCCTTTCGGCGCGGTACACTCAACCCTGCTTGTTAAACGGTCTGCTTATGACAAAGAGGTTGCCGAAGCCTGATGCTTACTGCCGAGATTCTAGTGCAGTGACTCAAACGGATGGTGCAGGGAGCCTGTGAACCGCCCCGGTTTCGCCGGAGGCTGGTTGGCTTGAGTCAGGCCGCCAGGGCG
>NZ_JCACHA010000790.1:5404-9452 GCF_059503625.1 Skermanella sp. | reverse complement strand
CGACGACGGCGACGGCAGCCGGCAAATCCGCTGCCGCTGGACCATCATGGGATCGTCCGCCGAACCGGTCAGGTCGAGCTGCGGCATTCCGGTCGCCCGCTGGGAACCGTTCCAGGACCCGCACCAGTTCGACTACATCGTCGTGGTCGGCGGCCTGCTCCACGCCGGCCCCCAACTGGACGCCCAGGCGGTCGATTACCTGCGCTCGGCAGCCGCGCGCGGCGTCGGGCTGGTGGGGGTATGCACCGGCAGCTTCGTCCTCAGCCGGATCGGCCTGATGCGCGGCCGGCGCTGCTGCGTGAGCTGGTATCATCACCGCGACTATCTGGAGGAATTTCCCGACCATGAGCCGGTCGCCGACCAGCTCTACGTCGTCGACCGCGACCGCATCACCTGCGCCGGCGGGGCCGGCGTCGCCGATCTGGCGGCCTTCCTGATCGAGCGCCATCTGGGCGCCGCCTGTGCCCAGAAGACGATGCATATCATGCTGATCGACAAGGCCCGTCCGCCGGGGCAGAGCCAGCCTCAGCCGCCGACTTCCAGCAAGCCGGGGGGAGGCACCATCGCCAACGACCGCGTCCGCCGGGCCTTGCTGCTGATGGAGCAGAACCTCAGCCCGCCTCTGTCGGTCGAGCAGATCGCCCGCAGGCTCAGCGTCAGCACCCGGCAGTTCGAGCGGCTGTTCCGCGAGGCGACCGGCATGAACCCGACCGGCTTCTACCGAATCCTGCGCCTGCGCTACGGCCACTGGCTGCTGCGCCATTCGGCCCGCTCGGTCACGTCGATAGCGCTGGAGACCGGTTTCGCGGACTGCGCCCATTTCTCCCGCCAGTTCCGCGAGGTCTACGGCATCAGCCCATCCGAACTCCGCCGCGATGGTCCGCCGCCGGAACCCGCCGCCCTGACGGAAGGCTTGAGCGCCGTGGAGGCGCTGGCGCTGGACCGCGATCTGGTGCCGCCGGACCGGCGCCTGTTCGAGTAGCCGCCCGGTCGGGGCGTCAAGGTCAATCCCCAGCGTAGAGCTGTGGAACCCGGAACAATTGATGCCGGTCCCGCTTTTCCCAAGCAGGACCGGAAACAGGAGAGGTGCGTGCTCAAAATGACAAGTCGGCCGAACATACTGATATTGATGGCGGATCAGCTCACCCCCGGCGTGCTCGCGGCCTATGGCGGCGGACCTGCCAAGACGCCGAATATCGATGCGCTGGCGGCCGGCGGCGTCACCTTCGAGTCCGCCTACTGCAACAGCCCGCTCTGCGCGCCGTCCCGCTACGTCTTCATGTCGGGGCGTCTGCCGTCGGCCATCGGCGCCTACGACAACTCGGCCGAATTTCCGTCTGATGTCCCGACCTTCGCGCATTACCTGCGCCACGCCGGCTATCAGACCATCCTGGCCGGCAAGATGCACTTCTGCGGCCCGGACCAGCTTCACGGTTTCGAACAGCGGCTGACGACCGACATCTACCCGGCCGACTTCGGCTGGACGCCGGATTGGGACAGGTTCGGCCACCGGCCCTCCTGGTACCACAACATGAGTTCGGTCACCGACGCGGGGCTGTGCGTGCGGACCAACCAGCTCGACTTCGACGAGGAGGTGGCCTTCGCCTCCCGCCAGAAGCTTTACGATATCGCCCGCGGACGCGACGACCGGCCCTTCTGCATGGTCGTGTCGATGACCCATCCGCACGACCCCTACGCCATCACGCGGGAATACTGGGACCGCTATAGCGACGACGAAATAGAGCTTCCCCGCGTCAGCATCCCCCACGACCAGTACGATCCCCACTCTCTCCGGCTCCGCCATGTCAGCGACATGGACAACGCGGAGATCACCGAACAGCACATCCGCACCGCGCGCCGGGCCTATTACGGCGCCGTCTCCTTCATCGACGATCAGATCGGCCGGGTGCTCCAGGCGCTGCGCGATACCGGGCAGGACGACAACACCATCGTCGTGCTGCTGTCCGACCATGGCGAGATGCTGGGCGAGCGCGGGCTCTGGTACAAGATGAGCTTCTTCGAGCCGGCCTGCCGCATCCCGCTGATCGTCCACGCGCCCAAGCACTTCGCCGCGCACCGGGTAGCCGCCTCGGTCTCGTCGGTCGATCTGCTGCCGACGCTGGCGGAACTGGCCCATGACGGCAAATCGCCGGACTATGCGACCGCGATCGAGGGGCGCAGCCTGCTGCCGCATCTCCAGGGCACCGGCGGACACGACGAAGTAATCGGGGAGTATCTGGCGGAGGGCGCCATCGCCCCCATCGTCATGATCCGGCGCGGGACCGAGAAGTTCATCCACTCGCCGGTCGATCCGGACCAGTTGTACGACTTGGCCGACGATCCGGACGAGCTGGTCAATCTCGCGGCCGCACCGGCTGCGGCGGAAGCGGTCGCGGCCTACCGGTCGGAGATCGCCCGGCGCTGGGACCTTGAGAGCTTGCGCGCCGACGTTGTGGCAAGCCAGCGCCGCCGCCGGCTGGTCTTCGAGGCGCTCAACCGGGGTGGACGCCATTCCTGGGATCACCAGCCGCCGCCCAACGCGGCCGACAAATACATGCGCAACCACATCGACCTCGACGACCTGGAGGCGATGGCTCGTTTCCCGGCGGTGAGGCGGGGCACGACAACGACGGCTTAACAAGGGGAACAGACCGATGAAGGCATCCAGACTTGCGGCGGGCATCGCCACCGGCGGGCTTATGGGGTTGCTGCTGCTAGGCTCATCCGCACAGGCGGCCGATCCCGAGGCGTGCCAGACGGTGCGAATGTCCGACCCAGGCTGGACCGACATCACGGCGACCAATGCCGTCGCCGGCCTTCTGCTGAAGGCGCTGGGTTATCAGCAGAAGGTCGAGACGGTGGCGGTGCCGATCACCTTCCAGGGCCTGAAGACCGGCCAGATCGACGTCTTCCTCGGCAACTGGATGCCGGCGCAGAGCCATCTGGCGAAACCGCTGCTGGAAAACAAGGAAGCCGACCTGATCCGGGCCAACCTGGAGAACGCCAAGTTCACCCTGGCCGTGCCGAACTACGTCGCGGAAGGGGGAGTCCGCAGCTTCTCCGACCTTGGCCGCTTCCCCGACAAGTTCGAACGCAAGATCTACGGCATCGATCCCGGCGCTCCCGCCAACACCAACATCGACCGCATGATCAAGGAGAAGGCCTTCGATCTCGGCGACTGGGAACTGGTGCCGTCGAGCGAGCAGGGCATGCTGGCCCAGGTCAACCGCAAGTCCCGCCGCGAGGACTGGATCGTCTTCCTGGCCTGGGAGCCGCATCCGATGAACAAGAAGTTCAACATCACGTATTTGAGCGGCGGTGATGAATACTTCGGCGCCAACTACGGCGGCACCACGATCAACACGCTGTCCCGGCGCGGCTATGCCGAGCAGTGCCCCAATGCCGGCAAGCTGTTCAGCCAGCTCGTCTTCAGCACCGAGATGGAAAACGCGATCATGGAAGGCATCGAGGACAAGCGTCAGGATGCCTCGGTTGCCGCCATGGAATACCTGAAGGCCAACCCGGAGCCGATCGCGGCATGGCTGGACGGCGTCACCACCCGCACCGGCGAACCGGGTCTGCCGGCGGTCCGCAAGGCGCTGAAGCTGGATTGAGCGTTCGGTACGGTGGCGTAAGTATTAGGGGCGGTGGTTTTGACCACGCCCCTAAATATCCCACGCTCCCAATCCGTCATGCCAAGACTTGATCTTGGCATCTCCTGGCAGAATCTGACGTGAAGACTTCAACCTGAAGTCCAGATTTCAACCGTTCAGTTCCTGAAAGGAGATACCAAGATCAAGTCTTGGTATGACGGTAAAGTGGAGGAGGATTTCTGCGTGATTTTGGACTTCCCGATTTTGGATAACGTGAAGTATCAACGATGCTTCCCAATTCAAGCAGGCTCCAGCAGCCGGCTGACCGCGTCGATGACTTCCTGAGGGGCGAAGGGCTTGCGCAGGGTGGCGCTGGCGCCGAACTGCTCGGCGTGGCGGAGGAAGTCGCAGTTGCCGAGCCGCCCGCCGCCCGAGATCGCGACGATCGGCAATGT
>NZ_JCACHA010000790.1:0-5394 GCF_059503625.1 Skermanella sp. | reverse complement strand
CGCAGATCACCAGATCGGGCGTGGACCGGGCGACAGCCTCGAGACCTTGCTCGCCGTTCGTCGCTTCCACGACGGTATAGCCGGCGCGCGTCAGGATCCGGGACAGCGTGACGCGCACCAGCATTTCATCGTCGATCAGCACAATGCTCTTCGTCGTCATCTCGCCTCTGCGCAACTCTCGGTCAAAAGGCATTCTGCGGCATATTCCTTTCCATACTGTAACTAAACATTGCGGCCCTAATTCTGTTCGGCCACCTTAAGAGGGTTTTTAGATAAAATCGCAGAGTTTCGGATTTTCAGCTTCCGCGCTGGAAGGGGGTATTTCGGCAAGGGGCAATGCCACCTCGAAGACCGTTCCGGCATCCGAGTTGCTGCGCACATCGATCCTGCCGCCATGTCCCGTGACGATCCCGTGGACCACGGACAGTCCGAGGCCCGTCCCCTCGCCGACCGGCTTCGTCGTGAAGAACGGTTCGAAGATCCGCGTCCGGGTCGCCTCATCCATGCCGTTGCCCGTGTCGGCGACGGAAAGCAGCGCCTCGCCGCCCATCCGCGCCACGGAAATGACGATGGCGCCTGGGCAATCGCCGATCGCCTGGGCGGCATTGGTCACCAGGTTGACGATCACCTGCTGCAACTGGGACGGATCGGCCATGACGATGGCTCCGAGGGTGGCGCTGCATTCGATCCTGATGCCGGGCGGCATGACCCGGCGAAGCAGGTCCCAGGTGCTGGAAGCGACCCGGCCGAGGTCGACCGCATGGCGCGTCGGGGCTTCCTTGCGGCTGAAGGCCAGGATCTGGCGGACGAGGTCGCGGGCGCGGGCGGCGCCTCCCACGACTACTTCCAGGTCGGCGCGCTCCCTGCTTCCGGCGGGAAGGTTCTCCAGCACGCATTCGGTCAAGCCCAGCACGGGCACCAGCGCGTTGTTCAGGTCATGGGCGATGCCGCCGGCCAGCGTGCCCAGCGCCTCCATCTTGAGAGACTGCTGAAGCTGGCGCTCCAGTTCGAACCGCTTGGCCTCCGCCCGCCGCATCTCGGTGACGTCCTGCAAGGTGCCGACGACGGCTGCCACCTGGGAACCGAACATCATCGGTTCGCACTTGCACCGGCAGCGCCTGATTTGTCCGTCCGGACGAACGATGTCGATCTCGATGCCTGTTGGAACCGTGCCGGACAATGCCGCATCCAGGAGAGGCTGGAGCAGGGATCGGGTTTCCCGCGAAATCAACGCCGCGATGCTCTCCAGGGTGAGATGGAACGTGCGCGGCTGTGCGAAGATCTCGTACATCATCTCCGACCACACGACACGGCCGGAGCGAGGGTCCAGCTCCCAGCTTCCCACATGGGCGACTGCCTGGGCGCGGATCAGGTGCCGCTCGTTTCGACAAAGGCGCTGGGTCGTATCCTCCAGCGCCAGTACCGCCCGGTCGCGGCGGCGCATCTGCTTCAGCAGCAGCAGGGTCAGCGCTACGACACCCGTAGCGGCCGCGGCCCAGGCGAATACGTAACCACGGGCATCGTGATGCCAGCGGGCGAGAGCTTCCTCCGTAGAGATGCCGACCAGAACCACCACGGAAAGGTCTTCCGGCTTTCGGTAGCCCACGATCCGGTCTACGCCATCCAAGGGCGTTTCCATCCGGAAAGTCCCCGTCGGCGCATCCAGCCGCCGGTCGCCGAACAAGGCATGCGCGGGGATCGCGCTGTTCTTCGGGATCTCCCGTTCCGGAGTCTGAAGCACCATGACGGTATCGCCCGACGCGATTGCGACGATGCCCTGCTCGCCGACCTGCAAGGCCTTGTAAAGTCCCTCCAATCGCCTGGGTTCCATGACCGCGACGACGATGCCTGCGAACCTGCCATCCTCCGCGGACTCGACCGATATGGTCAAAGGCACGATCGGAGCGCCGGAAAACAGGCTGGGAACGGCGACTCCGATCAGCATCTTCCTTTCTCCGGCGGCATGGGCACGGAAGTAGTCGCGGCCCGACGCATCGAACCCGATCGGCATGGTCGGGAGAGAAGAGGCGACTACCCGTCCGTCGGCGTCGACGAAGGAGAGTGCCTTCAGATAAGGCAGGCTGTCGGCATTGGCGGCCAATACTTTCCCGATCGTATCCCTGTCGGCCGTGCCGGCCCCGTCGAGGGTGCGGAGATGGAGAGCCGTGGCGCTGAGCACGGCGTTGACCGACGCAGCCGTTTCCCGCGTGTGTTCCTCCAGCACCTGGGCGAGCCGTTCCGCCGTCGCCGTAGCCGCCGACAGGGAGGCGATCCGGTCCTGGCGGAGCTGGAACAGGAACATGATGCTGAGAAGACCGAACATCGCCAGCCCGAACAGGCGGGCGGCCCAGCGTTTCCGGGCGGCGGCGCGCGGGTTGCCCAGGCTGTCGCGCGGTTCCATGGCGGCCGGATCTCCTCGTCTTCCAGAAATCGCTTTCAATTCGAATGGAAAGATCTGTCTACTCGGTAGCCGTTAAGATTCGGCTGACATATCCGCCTATTCACATTCCGGCCATGGATCAACCGGGCTTCCGCTGTGTTGGCGACTGAAGGACTGTTCCAGGTCCAGCCGGGCCGCACCGTTCCATGAGAAACGCTCCATGAGAAACGCATCATGAAAAATCGGTTCGCCGGCCTCCTCCTCGTTTTAGCACTGGCGGCGGGGCTGCCCGCCGCAGCTTCGGCAGCCGGACCGCCGGAGCAGGACCGACAATTCGTCGAGGCGGCGGCGCGGGCGGAAGCCTCCCGGATCGAATCCGCCGAGCAGGCGCTGACCAAGGCCGGCGACAAGCGGGTCCGGATCTTCGCCGAACGCATCATCGAGGATCACGGCCCGATCTCCCAGGAGCTGACGGTCCTGGCGTCCGATGCCGGGATCTCCCTCGCCGCGGATGCCGCCTCGTCTCCGCCCGCCAGGAGTTTCGACAACCTGTCCGGCAACGCCTTCGAGCACGCTTGGCTCGAAGCGGAGGCGAAAGCCCATCAGGAACTGATCGACCTGTTCGCCGGCCAAGCGGAAAAGGGCGGGAATCAGCAACTCCGTACCTTCGCCGCCAACCATCTGGCGTCGCTGCGCGACCATCTGGAAATCGCCCGCTCGCTCGGCGCCGAACTGCCGCGCCAGACCTCGTCGGATTAGGGAGGGTTCCGGGTGTCACGCTGGTTCGCTGCCGTCATGCTGGTCCTGCTCTGGTCGGCCGGTACCGCCGCTACCGCCGAAGCTGCCGGTTCGGCGGGGTGCGGCCGGCCACCGCCCGCCAGCGTTCCGGACCGCGTCATGCTGGATGAGCGGGAGCGCAGCCTGATCGCCGATCTTCCCGCCGGCTACGATCCCGATCACCCGCACCGGCTGGTCGTGGCCTTCCACGGGCGGACCAACGACAACGCCCAGGTCCGGTCCTATTACGGGCTGGAGCAGCCGGCCGGCGATCCGACAATCTTCGTCTATCCGCTGGCGCTGCGGCAGGCCGACGGCACCTTCAGCTGGGCCGATCCCGGCGACAAGCCCGACAGCCTGCGCGACTACAGGCTGTTCGACGCCATCGTCGCCCGCTTCGCCGGGGATTACTGCGTCGATCCCGACCGCATCTTCGTCGTCGGCCACTCGCTGGGCGCGTCGTTCGTCAACAGCCTCGCTTGTGCCAGGGGCGACCTGATCCGGGGCGTCGGCAGCGTCGCCGGCGGGGTCCAGCGCTCCCACTGCCGGGGCAGCGTCGCGGCGCTGGTGCTCCATAACCCGGCGGACAAGCTGGTGCCGTTCTCGGAAGGGGAACGGGCACGCGATGCCCTGGTGGCGCAGAACGGCCAAGACGAGGCCGCGGCGGAACCGGCGGAAGCCGGTCCCTTCGATTGCGAGCGCTTCGCCACCCACGATCCCGCCAATCCCGTCCTGTGGTGTCCGCACCATCAGGACCAGACTTCGCGGGGCCGCTACTATCCGCACCAGTGGCCGTCCGGCACCGGGGAGGCCATCATGGACTTCTTCGAAACCCTGAAGTGAGTCCGCCTCACGTCAGAAGCAGGACCATCACCTGGGGCGCTATGATGCGGAGGCACATCACCAGCGGGTAGACCGTGGCATAGGCCAGGGCCGGCGCCTCGCTCGGCGTCAGGGCATTGGCGAAAGCCAGGGCAGGCGGGTCGGTCATGCCGCCGGCCAGCAAGCCGCACAGGCTCAGATAGTTCATCCGCATGACCAGGCCGATCAGAGCCGTCACGGTCAGCGGCACGATGGTTATCAACGCGCCGCAGGCCATCCAGGACAGCCCGTCGCCGTCGATCAGCGTATCGATGAAGCGGTCGCCCGACCTGAAGCCGACGACGGCCAGGAACAGCACGATCCCCAACTCGCGCAACGCCGTGTTGGCGACCGGCGGCATGAACCAGACCAGCGGCCCGACATGGCCGATCCGCGCCAGGACGATGGCGGCGATCAGCGGCCCGCCGGCCAGCCCCAGCTTGAGAGGGGCCGGCATGCCGGGCACCGCCAGCGGGATGCTCCCCAGCAGCATCCCCAGTGCTATCCCAAGGAACATCGGCACCAGATGGACCTGCTGAAGCCGGCGCTCCGAATTGCCGAACACGCCGGTGACGGCCTGGATATGGTCGGGCCGGCCGATGACGTTGACGATATCGCCGAACTCCAGCCGCAAGTTCGAACTGGCGACCAACTCGACGCCGGAGCGCACGACGCGCGAGATCCTGACGTCGTTGGTGTCCTCGATGTTCAGGCCGGCGATCGTGCGGCCGAGCACGGACGAGTTGGTCACGACGATCCGCGCCCAGGCCAGATCGGTGCCCTTGGTGGAGAGCGGCTGGTCGGTCTGCGGGCCGAGCACGTCCTGCATCCGCTCCAGCCCCTGCCGGCATCCGACCAGATGCAGGATATCGCCCGCCTCCAGCCGCGTGCCATTATGGGGCACCCGAAGCCGGCCCTGCCGCATCATGCGCGACACGATCACGCCGGCTTCCGCCAATTCCTTGAGATCGCCGATCGTCCGCCCGTCCAGGTCGGCGTTGCGCAGCATCACGTTCATCGTCTCGACCGCCGCGACCTCTCCCCGGCGGCGCTCCTCGAAGGAGTTCGCCGCCGCGACGGCATCCAGCCTGAAGACCGCCCGCAGCCCGAGCATGGTCAGCAGGATGCCGGCGATGCCGAAGGGATAGGCCATCGCGTAGCCGAGGCTGGGCAGGCCCAAGGCGTCGGAGGAAGCACCGACTTCCTTCAGCACCTGCTGGGCGGCGCCCAGCGACGGCGTATTGGTGACGGCGCCGGAAAACAGCCCGAGCACGACCGGCAGCGGCAGGCCGAGTCCCAGATGGATCGCGACCGCCGTCAGGACGCCCATCACCACCAGCCCGACGGCCAGCAGGTTGAGAGCCAGCCCGGAGCGC
>NZ_JCACHA010000789.1:0-9472 GCF_059503625.1 Skermanella sp. | reverse complement strand
CCTGTCATGCCGCGCCAAGGGCTATCGCTATTCCGACCCGTCCGCCGCTTGGCGGCGGTGGCTGATAGAGCCGAAGGGCAAGCTGCCGATGCTCGGCGCGGCATCCTTCAAAGTGGATTCCAACCAGGATCATGGCCATGATGATGACCGCCCGCGCCACAGGCACCGTGGTTCCGCTTTCCCGTCCCGCACCTCGTCCTCCGGCCTTGCCGACCGCAACGCGGAACGCGCGGCTGCATGCCTGGAGCGAATCCTGGGCCGGCGAGCCGCTGCCGCATCTGCCGGACCTGCCGCCTGACCTCGCCGCCGCCTTGCCGGAAGCCATCGGGCAGGCTCGGCGCGACCTGGCTCCCGGCGATCCCGGCGAGGTCCTGGCGGCGCTGACGATCCTGGCGTCGCGCCGTGGCTTCGACCTGCCGGACGGACTGGCGCTGGAACTCGACATCGAGGTCATGGCCAATTGGCCGCGCGATCTCTGGCGCAAGGCGTTCCGCGGCATCTGGGAGCACTTTTCCTACCGGCGTATGCCCGAGGTCGCGGATTTCCGGTGCGTCATTGAAGCGGACCTCACCGAGCGGCAGGGCCGGCTCGATCGCCTCGAGGCGATCCGGCTCAAGCTGGAAACGATCGAGCTGAAGAAGGCGTGGGACGAGGAGGCGAGGACAAGACGGCGATCCGGCGCTTGACGCGGGTCAGCCGGCCGTCCGGCGCCAAGGCCAGCGGCTCTAGCTTGCGGCGCTGGTTTGGTGCAGGGATGCTGTTGTTGTCCCCGTCGACGGGATTCGATAGGAAGCCTGCTCCCCCTTCCTAATCGCAATGCCTGACCATGCCGCACAAGTACAATGCCGACCGTCGCCATCGGATCCCGAAGACCCGCTACAAGGTGACGAACTGGAAGGCCTACGAGGCTGGCCTGCGCCAGCGCGGCTCACTGACGATCTGGTTCAGCGAGGAGGCGGTCGCAGCCTGGCAGGCGGCGCCACGGACCACGCCGGGCGGACAGGCACGCTACTCGGATCTCGCCATCGAGACGTCGTTGATCCTGCGGACGGTGTTTCACCAGCCGCTGCGCCAGACCGAAGGGCTGGTCGGCTCCCTGCTCGAGCTGATGGGGCTGGATCTGCCGGTGCCGGACCACTCGACCTTGAGCCGACGATCCAGGACGCTGGCAGTGGCTTCTCAAGAATGGAGGACGAGCGGACCGGTGCACCTGCTGGTCGACAGCACCGGGGTGAAGCTCAGCGGGCCCGGCGAGTGGCTGGTCGAGAAGCATGGAACCCAGCGCCGTCGCGCGTGGCGGAAGCTACACCTGGGCGTTGATGCCAACACCGGCACGATTGTCGCCTCGACCCTGACCAGCAAAGAAGTCGACGATGCCGTCGAACTCGGCCCCTTGCTCGACCAGGTCGAGGAGCCGCTCGCCGCGGTCGTTGCTGACGGCGCCTATGACCAGGACCGGGTTTACGATGACGTGGCCGGGCATTCCGCGGAAGCAGCGGTTGTCGTGCCACCACGCTCGACGGCCGTGCTCAGTCCATCGGCCGAAACCGATCCAACCCAGCGCGATCGCCATATCCAGGCCATTGCCGAGCAGGGCCGGATGGGCTGGCAAAAAACCTCGGGCTACAATGCGAGGGCCGGGGTGGAGGGAACGATGAGTCGATACAAGCGCATCATCAGCGACACCTTGCGCTCCCACGGCCAGCCGTCGCAGGAGGTCGAAACCAGGATCGCCGTCACCGTTCTCAACCGCATGTTCGACCTCGGACGCCCGAACTCCGTCCGCGCCGCCTGATGATCAACGAACCAGGGAGAAATCCGTGCTCGTCGGCCTCCATGCACCAGAGCAACGCTCAGTCACTCTTCATGGTCCCGAATATCCATAACTGCGCCAGGGAACCGTTGGTAATGACCCTTCCACATTAGTTTACCCGGAGAGGGAACGATGATACGTCGCTGCGTGAGACGCACGACTGTAAACCGGGTAGCAGCTGGAGCCGGCTACGAACAGCAATCATCATTGCAGACAGCACTTCTTGTATTTTTTCCCACTGCCACATGGACAGGGGTCGTTTCTGCCGACTTTTCGATGCCCAGCCGAAGCTTCGGCGTTCCTGCCGGTTATCGCGCCGGAAACGACCTCTGCAGGGTCTGACAGCGGATTTCCGAAAAACGGGTCGTACACAGGGCTGGGCGTTGACCATCGTGTCCTCAGGCCGAATTCCATTTCGACGTCTTCGACATCGCCCGCTATCGAGAGATCGACAACCTGTTGGTCGAAGGCGTGACGAATCACATCGATGGTCTCAATCGCCTCGAGATCGATGAGCGCCGAAATCAGGAAGCCGTTAACCGCCGGATCGTTTTCAGCCCCACAGTTCAAGCGGTGCGCCAGAATGCCGATGCACTCATTCCGGAATGATGGGTTTCTTTCGGCAATTTCCAACAAGCATCTTATCGCCGTGATCAAAGGTTCCGTGGGAATCGATCGATCGGCCAGGAAATCAGTAACATGAGGAACAGCACCCGGACCGATCAGGCCAAAGACATAAGGAAGCTCGATGTCGACCCAGTCGTCGTCTGCACGCTCCTTCAGCAACCCCAGCAACGGCGCAACTGCCTCCACCGCCCGCAGTTGGCCAAGGGCGCGCCACGCATGTGTCGGCGCCCAAACCGCAGGGTTCTCCGACTCAGCGGTGTGGAGTGCAGCGTCGCATGCGAGCCGAATGAGTTCAGGAACATGCTCCGGTGTCAGTTCCAGGTCGCTGACGTAATCGAGCCATCCGAGGTCCGTCGGTCGGCCATCGGCCACGTGGCATTCGCCGTAGTCCAGTAGTCGCGCAACGGGCTCCTGGTAAGTCCTGAGCGCATCGGCGTTTTGCGAGGAGTTGGTCATGTCACGTGCCATCGTCGTTAATCAAGCTTAGCCTATACTTTCCATTACGGAAACGGCGCGGGAGATGTGTTGGTCCCGCCGGGGTGCTATTCTCCTGCTCCATGTCCGCTGCGCCACCTTCAACGGCAAGCTCGGCTTCGGTGCCGGACAGCTGTTCAACGCCCAGTCTGCTTCCGAACCTGGCTATAGTTGCCGACACCCAATCGCTTGACGGTTCCAAGTAGCATCGGCCAACGTGCCTCCTCTGCAAACAAAGTCTCAGTCATCCCCCTCAAGAGCGATCCTCAACAGTCTTTCCAGCTTCTGGGCATCGTGGGCGATCCGCAGAACCTCGACCATGCCGTCGGGCAATGTCCGGAACAGAATTGCGTGGCGCGGTTGCTTGACACGGTCCGGCTTCGGGACGGCCAGCCGGCTGTGGCGAAGGTGATAGTAGCCAATCCGGCGGTCGCGATACTTGTACCAGATGACCTCGTCACGGTCGGGATCATCGGCCAGGTCGTCGAAAGCCTGGAAAAACAGGGTGCCGTACCGGTAGCGGCCAACTTCATGGAAATGATCTTCGGACCAGTCGAGGACCTCCAGCAGGCTCTCTTCCGCGCTGGCAGTGAGACGATAGCCGCGCTCAGGCACTTCTGCGAGCCTTGCGGCGAGCGGTTACCTCAGAGTTGATACGGTCCTTCAGGGCCTCCGCCTGCTCGTGGCCTGTTACGTCGGTGTAGTGACCAGTGGCGGCATCGGCGTCGGCCCGGTCGATGATGCTATCGAAGTAGAGCTCCAAAGCGTCCTGAGCCTCGCGCTTACGCCGATAGTCGTGCAGGGCGGCGCGGACAACTTCCGAGGCGTTCTGATGCCGGCCGGTTTCTACCTCGTGATCAATCCACGCATTCAGCGGGGTCGTCAGGTTAATGTTTCGGCTGCTCAAGACCAGTCCTCCTCAGTGCTGTTGTCAATGATTGTTGTCCATTTTTGGCATCATTGCAAGTTCCTGCACCGCTGTACGGTCTGAACCGCCCCGTGTTTGTCGGAGGCTGGGGTGCTAGACCGAGGGCCTGCTCGGCTCGGTTATGGACCTGCTTGATCTGGAATTGCCGGTTCCGGACCACACGACGTTCTCCCGCCGCGGCGCCGACCTGGGTGTCGCGACCGCCCTGAAAAAGGCGAGTGGCCCGGTCCACGTGGTGATCGACAGCACGGGGCTGAAGGTATTCGGGTCCGGCGAGTGGTTGCAGGGGTCTGAGTAGCAGCGGAACAGAAAATCCGATCTGGCATCGGCCTGAACTCTCACCGGGAGGGCCAGTTATTCGACCAGCCGCCTCGACCGGCTGGAAAGCGCGGAACTCACGCGGCGGTGCCATGCCGGGCTGAACAAGGGCGAGCAGCGCCATGCCCTGACCCAGGCGATCCGCACGATCAAGCAAGGCCGCGTCGCGGACCGCGGGTCGGATTGTGGTCGTGCTTCACGCCAGATGCCTCACTCGCTGGCGTGCTCGATCCGAACCGCAATCCGACCCGGACGGTCGAAGATGGAAACATCCCCGGTCACCTTGCCGAGGATCACGATTCCGGGCTGGGGGACACGGCCCTCGCGATAGTAGATCACGAAATGGTCTGGCCCCCAGAGCCCCAGCGTGCCGGCCGCGAAGTCCCGCTGTCGCGGAACCTCCGGCAGCGGAGTCGGCAGGTTGCCGGTCTTCTCCTGGCGGAGGTGATCGCTCATCTCGATGGTGATCGGCAGCATCTTGATCAGCGAACGCGCCGCGGCGTTGTCCACCAGCTCCGCCGAGACGTCCCCCCATTCCGACGATATTTGGATACGTTCCTGAGCCATGATGGAACCCGATGATAGTATCGCCAGAGTGGCGGTGGCGGCGATTTGGCGAATTCGCATGTCGGCTGTTTCTCCTGATCCATGATCGCTGACATCGTTGACTGGGCGGCTATAGCGACCAGCCGCCGTCAACCACGACCGACGCTCCGGTCACGAAGCCGCCTAGGTCGGAGCACATCCACAGCACGGCCTCGGCAATCTCTTCCGGCTTTCCAAGGCGGCCGACCGGCTCCAGGTCGATCGCCTTCTGGATGTCGCCATCGGTGAAGCGGTCCATCATCGGCGTGGCGATGTTGCCGGGCAGGATGCAGTTCACACGAATGTTCCGCTTGGCATAATCGAGCGCGGCGGACTTGGTCATGCCGATCATCGCGTGCTTGGACGCCGCATAGGACGCCCCGCCCGCGACGCCGCGGATGCCGGCGCCCGAGGAGGTATTCACCACAACGCCACCACCCTGACGCAACATTTGCGCGATCTCGTGCTTCATGCAGACAAAGGTGCCGCGTAGATTGATACCGAGGATGCGATCCCACTCCTCAAGCTCGATTTCATGAAGCGGCGTCGCCTTATTCTCGACTCCGGCGTTGTTGAACGCGCAGTCGATGCGGCCGAAGGTATTGACGGTCCGTGCGACCGCGGCCTCGATTTCTTCCGGCTTCGACACGTCGCAAGCGATCGCCAGCACCTCGCCGCCGATCTCCTTTACGGATTCCCCGGTCTCCCGCAGAGCCGCCTCGACCCGATCGGTGACCACCACGCGCGCGCCTTCGACTGCGAACGCCACAGCGGTCGCACGGCCGATGCCACTGGCGGCCCCGGTGATGAAGGCCGTCTTGCCTTCGAAACGTTTTGCATTGGACATTGTGTGGTCTCCCTTAGCGATTGAGGGTTTCACCAAGCCTTTTCAGCGCACGTACTGCTCGTCGCTGACCTTCTCGAGCCAATCGACTGCTTTCCCGTCAAGAGACTCCTGGATGGCGATGTGGGTCATGGCGTTGGTCGGGGTGGCGCCGTGCCAGTGCCGGACTCCTGGCGGAAACCACACGACGTCGCCCGGCCGGACCTCCTCGACGGGACCGCCCTCCCGCTGAACCCAGCCCGTGCCGGAAACGATGATCAGCGTCTGGCCGAGGGGATGCGTGTGCCACGCCGTGCGGGCGCCCGGTTCGAACGTGACTGAGGCGGAGCCCACGCGCGCCGGCTCCGGGGCCATGTGTAGCGGATCGATGCGCACCTGTCCGGTAAACCACCCGTCTGGCCCTTTTTGCGAGGATTGTTCTCCGTTGCGCTTGATCTGCATAGACGCGCTCCTAAGCTCTGGCCCCGCAACCTGCCCTGCCATTGCAGGCGACAGGCCCATCGGGGCGATGAGGACGGATATGCAAAGCGCCATGGACGCGACGGCGCCCCAGGCGGGCGTAGCGGGTTGGATCAAGGCTTTGTCGTGGGTCGAGTGCATTATCCACCTCAGGGTTTCAGGGGCTCTCGCAAAGTCAGGTGCCGCGGTCTCTCATAAGGTAGCGCGTGACCATGCCTTCGATTACTGGCTATAATTCGCTTGCATTGATCGATGCAGAGCATAAATCAATGAAGGCGAGACGACGAAAATCCATGTCGAAACAGGACTTCAATGATCTTCTGTGGTTTCTGGCGGTTGCGCGGGAGCGGAGCTTCACCAAGGCCGCGGCGAAGCTCGGCATCGCGCAATCCACTCTCAGCCACACGATCAAGCGACTTGAGACGCGGATGGGCATCCGTCTCCTGGCGCGGACGACCAGGAGCGTTGGGCTAACCGAGGCCGGAGCGCGGTTAAGGCAGTCTCTCGCACCCCGTATCGAGGAGATCGAGGAAGATATCGCGGCGCTCATGGCGTTTCGCGACAAGCCCTCCGGCAGCATCAGGATCACGCTGTCGGACCATGCGCTCGCGACAGCGGTCTGGCCTAAACTGCGGCCGGTCCTGAAAGACTATCCGGACATCAAGCTGGAATTCAGCCTCGACACAGGTTTCCGGAACATCGTCGAGGACGGTTTCGAGGCCGGCATACGGCTGGGCGAGAGCGTGGAAAAAGACATGATCGCGGTCCGCATCGGCCCCGACTGGCGGCTGGTGGCCGTTGCCTCGCCGGGTTATTTCTCGGCGCATCCCGCGCCGCAACATCCCAAGGATCTGGTCCGACACAACTGCATCAACATGCGCCAGTCCACAGGCGGCGGACGTTACGCCTGGGAGTTCGCGAAGGGTGGGCAGGAGCTACGGGTCAGGGTCGACGGCCAGCTTACCTTCAACAATTCCTACGCGATGATCGACGCGGCGCTGAACGGTTACGGCATCGCGTACGTCCCGGAGAATATCGCTGCGGATTACATTAGGTCCGGCGAACTCGTCCTGGCGCTTGATGACTGGTCGCCCCTGTTTGACGGCTATTTCATCTACTATCCCAGCAAGCGCCAGAACTCACCCGCGTTCAAGGTGGTGGTCGATGCGCTGAGGCATCGCGCGAGTTGACGCCTGTGGTCGTAATGCCTCGTTCTGCTTCGCCTGGATGGATGCCTGTCGGTAAACACCTGTTTTCCGACAGGGTCGCTTGCCTCGCCACAGACCGGTTCGTTGGCCCCGCTTTTCTGCACGAGAAACCATGTCGGAATGATAAGCTGCACGGAAACCATCGCAGCGAGGTTTTCCGCACATGCTGATCGGCTACATGCGCGTCTCGTCAGACAGCGATCGTCAGAGCACGGCTTTGCAGCGCGATGCCTTGATCGCCAGGGGCAACGCATGAAATGGGCTGGCGGGATTTGACAGTGTGTGGGGCGTTACGGTTCTCCCTTTATCAAAGAAGGGAGAATGGGGATGTCGATCGAGAAACTGGTCGAGCACTTTTCAGCGCTCCAGGATCCCCGGTGTGCCGGCAAGGTCGATCATCGGCTGATCGACATCCTGGTCATCGCGGTGTGTGCGGTGATCGCGTGCGCGGAGAGCTGGGACGACATCGCGCTCTACGGTCGCAACAAGGTGGGTTGGCTGCGATCCTTCCTGACCCTGGCCAACGGCATTCCCTCGCACGACACCTTTCGGCGCGTCTTCATGTTGATCGATCCGGACGCCTTTGAGGCCTGCTTCACGGCTTGGGCGCAGTCCTTTGCCGAGGCCTTCGACCGGGAGGTCGTGGCGATCGACGGCAAGACGCTGCGCCGCTCCTTCGACCACGGCCGGGCCCAGGGACCATTGCACCTGGTCAGCGCCTGGGCCAGCGAGCAGGGGCTGTCACTCGGCCAGCGTGAGGTCGATGGCAAGTCGAACGAGATCACCGCGATCCCGGCGCTGCTCGAGACGCTGTCCTTGAACAACTGCATCGTGACGTTGGATGCCATGGGCTGCCAGAAGACGATCGCTGGCCAGATCCTCGACCAGGGTGCCGATTACCTGCTGGTGCTCAAGGCCAATCACAGCAAGGCGTTCGTGGCGGTAAAGGAGTGTTGCGAGCAGCACTGTTTTGCTCGTGGCGCCACGGCCAATCCGGTGTTCGATGCCTTCGACGACAGTCATGGCCGCCTGGCCCGCCGGCGCGTGTTCGTCTGCCCGCAAGCCGCCAGCCTGGAAGTGCTGGATGCCTGGTCCGGGCTGCGCACCGTGCTGGCGGTGGAAACCATCCGCGGGGTCAATGGCTCCGGCAAGGTCGAGGCTGAGATCCGCTACTTCCTGTCAAGCTGCCACGATGACCCGGAGGTGCTGATCCAGGCGATCCGCCATCATTGGACCATCGAAAACGGTCTCCATTGGGTCCTAGATGTCACGTTCCGTGAGGATGACAGCCGCGTCCGGGATCGGACGGCAGCTCGCAATCTGGCCATCCTGCGCAAGATCGCCATCAACCTCATGGGTCGTAACCGAACAACCCGGATCAGCATGCGGGCGCGTCGCAAGCAGGCCGCCTGGAATGACGAGTACATGCTGTCTCTTCTAGTTGGGTGAGTTCTGTGTCGCCCTGGGCGAGAAGCGCCTCACGGCGGATGGGCTAGACCCTTCCATTTGACGACCACGCCTTCACTTTGATGCGCCTGCCTGGTTCCAGCGTCATCCTGGCGGTTGCCCCAGACCCGCTGCAGCTTGCGTCTGGCGGCGGCGAATGCCTCGTCTATATCAGCGCGATCGCGGGGCTCCTCGAGGTCCGAAAGTCCCGCGGCGGCGATCATCTCGGTGTGGCGCAGCAGGGCTTCGTACTGCTCAGTCGTGCGGACATGTTCTGCGAGACGGCATATCGCACCCAGCATATGGATGACAATGGCCGGCTGACTGGCCCCGGCCTGCCGGATCTGGTGGAACGCCGCGTCGAAGATTCCGCCGAAATCGGTGTCGTCGCCGATGACGCGCAGGACTCCGTGGCTGTCGTGGCGAAGGGTTGTCGGCAGCTTCTTGTCCATGGCTTGCGCCAGCGCTCCGCGCAGCCGGTCGATGACGGCCTTGGCCGTGTTCGGGTCGTTGATGCCCGGCGACAAAGCCCGCAGCGCGATATCCACCAGATGCCGGATCGAGAATTCGATATCCTGGGTCGGGGTGCGCCGATTACCCATCACGACGCATTCCCGAATACCGTCCTGGATTTCATCGTTCAGGCGGTCCCCGGGATAGACCGAGGCAAGCCAGCCGCCCCGGCACATGAACTCGCCGGCACGGTAGTCGAAGCTGACCAGGACATCGTGCCGGGACGCGAGTTCAAAGAGGCTCTCGTAATTGATGGA
>NZ_JCACHA010000788.1:3679-9478 GCF_059503625.1 Skermanella sp. | reverse complement strand
CCGCGATCGGTCTTCAGGGCCAGCTCAAGGTTCTCGAACACGGTCAGGTGCTCGAACATCGTCGGCTTCTGGAACTTCCGGCCGATGCCGAGATTGGCGATCTTCGCCTCGTCCAGCTTGGTCAGATCGACTTCGGCGTTGAACAGCACGTCGCCCTTGTCGGGCTTGGTCTTGCCGGTGATCACGTCCATCATCGTCGTCTTGCCGGCGCCATTGGGGCCGATGATGGTCCTCATCTCTCCCTTGTTGATGACGAGGCTGAGGTTGTTCAGCGCCTTGAAGCCGTCGAAGCTGACCGAGACGCCGTCCAGGTACAGGATGGAGCCTGCGGGCTGGCGGGCCGTCCGGATCGGCGTCGCCTGGACCGGCGGTTCGAGTTCGGCCGTATCAGGTGCTGTGCTTGCTCGCAGCATTGCCGACCTCCTCTGGTGCGGGTGTGGCTTTCCGGGCGATCCGGGCGCGCATCTGCGCCGCGAAGCCGACGATGCCCTGGGGCAGGAAGAGCGTGCAGACGATAAAGAGGGCGCCCAGGAAGAACAGCCAGAACTCCGGCGCCGCCCCGGTGAAGAAGCTCTTGGCGCCGTTCACGGTGAAGGCCCCGATGATCGCGCCGAACAGCGTGCCGCGCCCGCCGACCGCGACCCAGACAGCGATTTCGATCGAGTTGCCGGGCGACATCTCCGACGGGTTGATGATGCCGACCTGCGGCACGTACAGCGCGCCCGCGATGCCGGCCAGGATAGCCGACACCGTGAAGACGAACAGCTTGGCGTTGGTCACCGAATAGCCCAGGAAGCGCACCCGGCTTTCGGCATCCCGGATCGCCATCAGCACCCGGCCCAGCTTGGACGTGACGATGAACCGGCTGATCAGGTAGCCGAGCGCCAGCACCACGGCGGAAGCGACGTACAACCCGATGCGGGTACCCTGCGCCTGGATGTTGAACCCCAGGATCTCCTTGAAGTCGGTCAGGCCGTTGTTGCCGCCGAAGCCCATCTCGTTGCGGAAGAAGGCCAGCATCAGGGCGAAGACCATCGCCTGCGTGATGATCGAGAAATAGACGCCGGTGATGCGGGAGCGGAAGGCCAGCCAGCCCAGGACATAGGCCAGCAACGCCGGGACCGCCATCACCATCAGTGCCGCGAACCAGAACTGGTCGAAGCCCCACCAGTACCACGGCAGTTCGGTCCAGTTGAGGAAGACCATGAAGTCGGGCAGGTCGGGATTGCCATAGACTCCGCGCGTGCCGATCTGGCGCATCAGGTACATGCCCATGCAGTAGCCGCCCAGCGCGAAGAACGCGCCGTGGCCCAGGCTCAAGGCACCCGCATAACCCCAGATCAGGTCGAGGCTGAGCGCCAACAGCGCGAAGCACAGGTACTTGCCGAGCAGGCTCAGCATGTATGTGGGAACGTGGAACGGGCTTTCCGGCGGCAGCGTCAGGTTGAGTACCGGAACCAGGACGATGGTCAGCACCAGCAGGATCAGGAAGACCTGCCAGCCCCGGCGGGACTCCAGGCTTGCGAGGCGGGACATCAGCAGCATGGTATCAAGCCTCCGCGGCCCGGCCCTTGAGCGCGAACAATCCGCGCGGCCGCTTCTGGATGAACAGGATGATGAAAACGAGAATCAGGATCTTGCCGAGCATGGCGCCGGCATAGGGTTCGAGGAACTTGTTGAAGATGCCGAGCGTCATGGCTCCCGCCAGCACGCCCCACAGGCTGCCGACCCCGCCGAACACCACGACCATGAAGCTGTCCACGATATAGCCCTGGCCCAGGTTGGGGCTGACGTTGCCGACCTGGCTGAGCGCCACCCCCGCGACGCCGGCGATGCCGGAGCCGAGCCCGAAGGTCATCGCATCGACCCAGCCGGTGCGGATGCCCATGGCCGACGCCATGCTGCGGTTCTGCGTCACGGCGCGCATCTGGAGGCCGAAGGGGGTGTAGCGCAGCAAAGCCGCCAGACCGGCAAGCACCATGATCGCGAAGACGATGATGGCGATGCGGTTGTAGGTCAGGACCATGCCGGGCATCGCCTCGACGGCGCCGGTCATCCAGCCGGGATTGGAGACTTCCTTGTTGGGCGCGCCGAAGATCGCGCGGACCAGTTGCTGAAGCATCAGGCTGATGCCCCAGGTCGCCAGCAGGGTTTCCAGCGGACGGCCGTAGAGGAACCGGATGATGCCGCGCTCCATCGCGACGCCGACGGCGCCGGCGACCAGGAAGGCGGCGGGGATCGATATGATCAGGTAGAGGCCGAAGAACTCCGCCGGGATGTATTCGCGGAAGGCCTGCTGTACGACGACGGTCGTATAGGCGCCCAGCATGATCATCTCGCCATGCGCCATGTTGATGACGCCCATCACGCCGAAGGTGATGGCGAGGCCGATGGCGGCCAGCAGCAGGACGGAGCCAAGGCTGATGCCCTGGAACAGGTTCAGCGCCAGCTCGGTCAGCATCAGCCGCGTATCGATGCGTTCCAGCAATTCGAATGCTGCGGCGCGGATCTGGGGGTCCGGCTCGGCGAAGGTGCCGTCGGGCTTGGTGACGGTCAGCGGAGTGACCAGCGCCCGGACCTCGGGCGTCAGACGGCTCGACAGGTCCCTGATCGCCGTCAGGCGCTCGCCGGGGTCGGCGCTGCTCAGGCTCAGCTTGGCGAGCGTCAGGGTCAAGGCGGCGCGGACATCCTCCACCTGCTCGCGGACCAGGGCGTCGCGGAGCAGCGGGACGGTATCGGGGCTTTCGGAGCGGACCATTGTCTCGGCGGCGGCAAGACGCTTGGCCGGATCGGGGTCGCCGATCTGGAGCCGGCCGACCGCCGCGCCGACGGTCGTTCTGATCGCGTTGTTCGCGTTGATCCGGGTGAGGTCGCGGCTGGTGGCCGGTCCCAGCGCCTCGCCCGTCGCGGCGTCGGTCAGGGTGATGTCCCGCCCGCCGCTGCCGATCACCAGCCGGCCATCGGCCTTGCGGGTGTAAAGCTGGTTGTCGGCCATCGCTTCCAGCACCGGAATGGCGCGGCTGTCGCCCAGCCTCCCCAGCGCCTCGATCGCGGCCACCTTCTCGGCGAACCCTGGCGACGCCAGACCCGCGATCGCGTCGGTATACGCGTCGGCCCTGGCGGTCGAGGCCGCAAAGGCGCCCAGCGTGATGCCGCAGACGACGAGGCCGGCAATCATGAACGCGGCCATGAAGGTGGCCATGAAAGCGGTGCGAAGGCTGTGCCAAACGCGTCCGGCTTTCGATGGGCTGGAATGTGACTCGGTCAAAGCGCTTATCCCCCGGCATGACCCGGTTACGACCACGCCCTTCCCGCGGCATCGACCACGGGAAGGGCGGAGGAGATGTGGTGTTACTTCGCGTAGGCGCCGAACTTCGGCTCGGTGCAGTTGCCGCAGACCCAGGGGAAGGTCCAGTCGGCGGTCAGCTTGGCGGACTCGGGGATATAGGGGCTCCAGGCGGCGCCCTTGATCGCGTCGTCGGTCTGGGACACGACCGAGAACTGGCCGTCGGCCTGGATCTCGCCGATCATGACCGGCTTGGACAGGTGATGGTTGGTGTTCATCACGACGTCGTAGCCGCTTGGGCTGCGCACCTTCTGGCCGTACATGGCCTGCCGGACGGCGTTGACGTCGGTCGTGCCGGCCTGGAGGACGGCCTGGGTCCACATCTTGAAGCCGATGTAGTGGGCTTCCATCGGGTCGTTGGTGACGCGCTTGGGGTTCTTGGTGAAGGCGTGCCACTGCTTGATGAAGGCGGCGTTCTCGGGCGTGTCGACCGACATGAAGTAGTTCCAGGCGGCAAGGTGGCCGACCAGATTGGACGTGTCGATACCGGCCAGTTCTTCCTCGCCGACCGAGAAGGCCACGACCGGGATGTCCGTCGCCTTGATGCCCTGGTTGGCCAGTTCCTTATAGAACGGCACGTTGGCGTCGCCGTTGATGGTGGAGACGACGGCGGTCTTCTTGCCGGCCGACGCAAACTTCTTGATATCGGCGACGATGGTCTGCCAGTCCGAATGGCCGAACGGCGTGTAGTTGATCAGGATGTCGTCCTTGGCCACGCCCTTGGAAATCAGGTAGGCCTCGAGGATCTTGTTGGTCGTGCGCGGATAGACGTAGTCGGTGCCGGCCAGGACCCAGCGCTTGACCGACCCGCCTTCCGGACCCATCAGGTATTCGACCGCCGGGATCGCCTGCTGGTTGGGGGCGGCGCCGGTGTAGAAGACGTTGCGGGAGGATTCCTCGCCTTCGTACTGCACGGGATAGAACAGCAGGCTGTTGGTCTCTTCGAAGACGGGCAGGACCGACTTGCGGCTGACCGAAGTCCAGCAGCCGAACACCGCCGCGACCTTGTCCTTCTGGACCAGTTCGCGCGCCTTTTCGGCGAACAGCGGCCAGTTGGACGCCGGATCGACCACGACGGCCTCGACCGGCCGGCCGAGCAATCCGCCCTTCTTGTTGAGGTCGTCCACCATCATCATGATGGTGTCCTTCAGCGTCGTCTCGCTGATTGCCATGGTGCCGGAGAGCGAGTGAAGCACCCCGATCTTGATTGGTTCGGCTGCCTGTGCGGCACCGGCCAGCAACGCTGAAACGGCCACCGCGCAACCCATCGCGGCGGCCCTGATCCTGCCACTTATACGTACCATGCTCTCAGCCTCTTGGTTTTTTAGTTTGTTCCAAGCTGCTGAGAGCAAATTCGAGGCCAACGCATTTTAGGGCGGGCAATGGCGCGCCGCCTTGCTGCCCGCCCTATCATTCCGAGGTATGCCTCGAATGAAACGACCAAATTTCAGGCATAAGGTCAACATTCAGGCATTTCATCCGAAATCGTATGCAAATTGGCCTATATCGTTCCTTCAGGTATTGGATGGTGAGCTGGATATGTCCTGCACCGTCTGCCCGACGATATCGTCGTCGCCGGTCTTGGCCGCCAGATCGCCGAGAGAGACGATGCCGACCAGCCGCTTTTCGCTGTTCAGCACCGGCAGGCGGCGGATATCGTTGTTGGCCATCAACTCGGCGGCCTCGCTGCTGTCCTGGTCCTCGAAGCAGTAGACGAGTCCCTCACCCATCGCCTCGCGGACGCGCACGACCTTGGGATCGTGACCCTCGGCGACCGCGCGGATCGTGATGTCGCGATCGGTCAACGTGCCGACCAGCCGGTCGTTCTCGCCCACCGGCAGGAAGCCGGTATCGGCGTCGCGCATCTTCTGTGCCGCGTCGCGCAGCAGGGTATCGGGATGGACGAGTTCGACGTCCGTGGTCATGATGTCCCGGATCTTCATCGTCGTCTCCATTGGTATCGGGTAGTGCGGGTGGTGTCGCTCCACCTTGCGCGCTCCCAACCGGACATCCCGCGCAATGGTTCCCAGGAACTTTCATCCATCCATTCCGTTGCTGGTGTGACGGTCCAGGTCTGCACTTTCGATCGGACGGACTAATCGCGGCGCCTGAACCGCTTAAGACAAAGTCCGCAATCCGAGTGACCCCGTCGTGCCTCAATTCCAATAATGGAGGGGGTTGCGCATGCACCACTGGTTATTGTGGAGCCGATTCGTCGCTTTGAACATGGTCGGCGTCGCCGGACTTTTCCTTGTCTGGGTAAACGGTTGGGTAAACCGGATCCTGGTCGCCGACAGCAGCGGCATCAGCGTCCTGATCTTCGCGATCTTCATCGTTGGCCTGATCGCCAGCGGCTGGCGCATCAACAAGGTCACCCAGGAATTGGACAACCTGCGGAACGGCAAGGGTCCGCTGGACGAGGGCGGCAGGCTGTCCGCTTACCGCCGCGCCCT
>NZ_JCACHA010000788.1:0-3669 GCF_059503625.1 Skermanella sp. | reverse complement strand
GCGCCCTGGAGACCGGCGGAAGCAGCGCCACCCGCGCGCTGGAACTGCGGCTGTTTTCCCGGATTGCCTTCATCCGGCACCTGGCCAACGTGTTGGTCCTGCTGGGTCTTGTCGGCACCGTCGTGGGGTTCATCGTGGCGCTGGCGAACGTCAACGCCCAGAGCGCCAGCGACGTCAACGCCATCGGCGGCATCGTCGGCTCGCTGATCGAGGGCATGGGCATAGCGCTCTACACGACCCTGGTCGGCTCCGTGCTCAACCTGTGGCTCGCGGCGAACTATCAGCTTCTCGCCACCGGTACGGCCAACCTCGCCGCAGCACTGATCGACGCCGGCCATGCATGACCCATGGGACAGCGGCGACGACAGCGGCACGGTCTTCCGGGACGTGATCCTCCTGGCACTGGCGGGCTTCGTCTTCATCACGGTGCTGCTGCTGCCGCACATCAACCCGAAAGCCAAGCAGGGGGAGGGCTCTACCGATCCTCCCGGCAACGTGATCGCCGAGATGCGCTGGGACGACAAGCTGCGTACCGACGTGGATCTTTGGGTGCAGGCGCCCGGCGACGTGCCGGTCGGGTACTCCAACAAGAGCGGGCTGATCTTCAACCTCCTGCGCGACGATCTCGGCAGTCACGCCGATCCGACCGATGTCAATTTCGAGACATCCTTCAGCCGGGGCATTCCTCCCGGCGAATACACGGTTAACGTCCATCTGTTCCGGAATCTCGAAAACACTTACCCTATCAATGTGCGGGTCGTGGTGCGGGTGAAGACCGACAACGAGGCCGGAGCCCGGCCGATCGCGGCGACCACGGTAAGACTTGACCGGGAGGGGCAGGAACTAACCGCCTTCCGGTTCAGTTTGACCGAGAAAGGCGAACTCGTGCCAAACAGTATGAACAGCGTGTTCAAACCGCTGCGATCGGCAAAGACTTACTGAAGACAAATACTGTTTTAAGAAAAAACGTACCTAAACAAAACTCATGGGGCATTCGTTGAGACGCTGAACCGACACTCGACCTCGTCAGGAACCCGACATGGAAAACTTGACTTACCTGTTCGTCTTCGTCGCGTCCGTCAGTCTGATGCTTGTTCTGGTGGCACTGCGCTGGACCCACTCGCGCCTTGCCAGGGCCTTGATCCTCGCACTCTTCGCCTTGCTGTTGCCGGCGGCCTATGCCGCTCCCGCATCGCTGCTTGGACGCGCCAAGCCGGTCAGCCTGGAGTGGCTCGGCGCCCATGTGCAGGAGGCTTCGATCCTGAGCGCATCCTATGTCGAGGGTGAAGCGATCTACCTGACCCTTCAATGGGGACAGGTCCCCAACCTCTACCGCATCCCCTGGGACCGCAATACCGCCGAGCAGCTTCAGCAGGCGATGCGCGATGCTCAGCGCGACGGCAGCACCGCCATGATGCGCCTGCCGTTCGAGCCGAGCTGGGACCGGAGCGAACCGCGCTTCTACGCCCTGCCTCAGCCGAAGATGCCCGACAAGCCGGCGCCGGACGGAAACGGGATCGAGTATAAGCGGCCCGGGCAAGCCGCCTGACCTACGCTCGGACCTGTCGAGCGTCTGGACCTAAAGTATAGCGTCCCTCAACCGTATGGGCATATTCCGGTGCTGCTCCCAACGATGATGCGTGTTAGGCTAAATCGGGTAGGATCGGCAACAAAGATAGTTTCCCGAATATGCAAATGGATAATGGGGACGTGGCAAAGACCGGCAAGGCTTTCCACCATTCCCTTGTCGGCTTCGTCGAACTGGCCGCGCAGGTTATGAATGCGCGGGGGGCGGTACTTTGGATAGCCGGCAACGGCTCTGCCGGTATCGCGGCTGCTACCGGTTTGGGTCTCGACGGAACGGACGAGGGTTTCCGGGCTTTTGACCGCTCCATCGCCGATCTTGACAGGCTGCTGGACGGCGACGCCGCTGACGATCAGGTATCGGGGCGGGACTTGGCGGGATACCAGGTCCTGGCCGGCGTGCCGGTCGCCGATCCGGACGGCGAGAGGCTGGGCAGCCTATGGGTCTTCGGGCCGTCCTTTGGAAAGCCGGGCGACGACGGGCGGATTGCCGATGCGCGGGAGAGCATAACCCGGATCGCCGGACTGATCGGCGCCGACATCGCCAGCCGCGTCGCATCGGACGGGCAACTGGCGGCGGCGCGTGCCGAAGCGGAGCGTGCGACGCGATCGAAATCCCGGTTCCTGTCCGCTGCCAACCATGATTTGCGCCAGCCCTTCCAGGCAATCCACCTGTTCCTCCATCTGCTGCAATCCAAGGTCAACGACCCGTCGCAGCAGTCGCTGGTAACCCGCATCCAGGAAGCGGTTCAGTCGGGAGAGACTCTTCTCACGTCTTTGCTGGAACTATCGTCGCTGGAGGCCGGCAACGTCCGTCCGGCGGTCGTCCAGGTGCCGGTAAACGAGGTGCTGGAAAAACTGATCCGCGAGTTCGACGCACCCGCCGTAACGAAGGGTCTGCGCCTGCGCTTCATGCAATGCGGCGCCGTCGTCACGACCGATCCCGCACTGCTGGAGCGGATGCTGCGCCACCTGATCGGCAACGCGATCCGGTTCACCGCCAAGGGCAGCGTCATGGTCGGTTGCCGGCGGCGCGGCAATCGGATCAGGATCGAGGTGTGGGACACGGGCTATGGCATCCCGGAAGACCGGCAGGCCGCCATCTTCGAGGAATTCACCCAGATCCCCGGTCCGGGATCGCGCGACCGGGGCCGTGGCCTGGGGTTGGGACTTGCCATCGTCGAGCGGATCGCCAACCTGCTCGGCCACTCCATCGAAGTGCGATCCGTCCCCGGCAAGGGATCGGTCTTTTCGGTGACGCTGCCGGCGGACCGGGAAGTCTCCGAAGCGAACGGCAATTCCACGGCACCCGTTTCGGTCCTCGTGATCGAGGACGACCCCGTGCAGCTGATGGCGATCCGGTCCGTCCTCGAAAGCTGGGACTGCCGTGTGCTGAGCGCTTCCAACGGTGCGCGCGCCCTGGCGTCCATCGGCATGAAGGGGCAGCCCGCGCCCGATCTGGTGATGGCGGAGCTGCGCCTGAACGGCGGGCATTCCGGGCTCGAGGTATTGGCGGAAATCCGGCGGCAGATGGGGGCGGAGGTGCCTGCAATCCTGATGACGTCCGACACCGCCCGCGAGCGGACGACGGAGTTGACGGGGGCCGACGTGTCCGTGCTGGTCAAGCCGTTCGGTCCGGAGCACCTCCGGAACGCGATGGAAGCGATGCTGGCGCGGCCGGTAGGGGTGCGGCGTTAAATTACTATTTGAAACTATCGCCAGACATTGACAGTTAAGCTCCTGCTAAGGTTATTCTACGGCTTGTGGCGTTTCGGTGCGTCTTAATGATGGCCAAAAGAGCTGACAAGAAAAGACCCTTACAGGAGGCTTATAATGCATTATGCACTGCGCGGGGCTGCTTTCGGGCTGGCTATCGCGGCGGGCTTCGCTTCACCGCTCGCAGCTGAGACACTCGTTTATTGCTCCGAAGGCAGCCCGGAGGGTTTCAATCCTGCGTTTTTTACCGCAGGAACGACTTTTGATGCCACGTCCCGGCAGGTGTTCGACAAGCTGGTCCAGTTCGAGCGCGGTACGACCAAAATCGTGCCGGGTTTGGCGGAATCCTGGAGCGTGTCGGAAGAAGGT
>NZ_JCACHA010000787.1:0-9503 GCF_059503625.1 Skermanella sp. | reverse complement strand
AGCACCGGGACCGCCCAGGGCTGGAACGGCTCGATCGTCGGCGGGCTGGAAACCTGCGGCAGCACCATCCGGTAGACGTAGTAGGACAGGCTGGTTCCCAGCAGCGTGACTCCTATCCCGGTAACATGCTGCGACAATCCCAGCGGCACCGTCAGCAGGGCATGCAGGAGCCCCAGCATACCGCCTGCCAAGGCGGCGACCATGACGCCGGTCCACAGGTCGCCGCCCTGGTAGACGGTCATCCACCCCGCCATGGCGCCCAGGGTCATGATGCCTTCGATGCCGAGGTTCAGCACCCCGGCCCGCTCGCAGACCAGCTCCCCCAGCGTTCCCAATATGTAGGGCGTCGCGATCCGCAACGTGGCCGTCCAGAACGCCGCCGATACCAGCAGGTCGAGAATGTCAGCCATCAGTTCCCCCTGCCCATCAACCCGCCACTCAACCCTGGGCGCCGGACCAACGGACCCGGTACCGCACGAGGAAGCCCGCGACCAGGATGCACAGTAGGCTGACCGCCACCAGGACGTCGGCGATGTAGTTCGGTACCGGCACGCTTCTGCTCATGGCGTCGGCTCCGACGAAGATCCCCGCGACGAACACCGAAGCCGCCACCACCGCCAGCGGGTGAAGCTGGGCCAGCATCGCCACGACGATACCGCTGTAGCCGAAGCCCGGAGACAGGTCCAACGTCAGGTATCCCCGCAGCCCGGCGATCTCGGCGGCTCCCGCCAGCCCGGCCAGTCCACCCGACAGCACGGCTACCCGCAGCATCACGCCGTTCACGGCGATCCCGGCAAACCCGGCCGCGCGCGGATTGGCGCCGACCGCCTTGATTTCATAGCCCCACACCGTCCGCGTATTCATCACCCACAACACGACGGATGCCGCCATCGCCAGCACCAGTCCCCAGTGAAGCCGCGACCGCTCGACCAGCTTCGGCAACTCCGCCTCCGGCAGCACCGGCGCGCTCTGCGGCCAGCCCATCCCCATGGGATCCTTCAGCGGTCCTTCCAGCATCATGGAAACGAACAGCAGCACGATGAAATTGAGCAGCAGCGTCGTCACGACCTCGTCCACGCCGAACCGCGTCTTCAGCACGGTCGGGCCGACCAGCAGCACCGATCCCGCCAGCGCTCCCCCGATCAGGACGATCGGCACCAGCGCCCAGGCGGGAAGTTCCAGCGGACCGCTCCCCAGCAGCACGGCGACCAGGGCGCCAGCGTAGAGCTGCCCTTCGGCCCCGATGTTCCACAGCTTCGCCCGGAACGCCACCGCCACCGCCAGCCCCGTCAGCATCAGCGGAGTAGCCCGCGTCAGCGTCTCGGCCAGGGCGAATTGCGAGCCCAGCGCGCCCTGGTACAGCAATCCGTAAGCCTGCACCACTCCCGTTCCGGTCCAGGCGATCAGTACGGCGCACAGCGCCAGCGCCGCGACCACGGCCCCGACGGGAGCCAGCACGCGGACCGCGACCGAGACATGCTCGCGCGGTTCAAGCCACATCGGGCAACTCCTCCCAATGTCCGGCCATGGCGAGCCCCAGTTGACGCACCGTGACGGCGGCGCGCGGCACCGGCGGCGACAGGCGTCCCCGGTGGATCACCGCGACCTGATCGGCCAGGGTCAGCAACTCGTCCAGATCCTCCGAAATCAGCAGCACTCCCGCCCCGGCCCTGCGAGCCGCCAGCAATTGTTCGTGGACATAGGCGACGGCGCCGACATCCAGCCCGCGCGTCGGCTGGTTCGCCAGGATCAGTCCCGGCTTGTAGCTGAGCGTCCGCCCCAGGATCAGCTTCTGCATATTGCCGCCGGACAGCAGCCGCGACACCGCGTCCGGTCCCGGACAGCGGACATCGTAGTCCTTGATGACCTGTCGTGCCCGTGCTCTGGCGGCATCCCGCCTCAAAAACCCGAACCGCGAGAACTCCGGCAGCCTGACGCGCTCCGCGATCAGGTTCTCCCAGACCGCCATGTCGCCGACCAGCCCGGTCGCGTGACGGTCCTCCGGAATGCGCGCCACGCCGCGCCTGACCATCTCCAGCGGTCCGGCCACGACGACCGGCTTGCCGAAGACTTCGAGCCGTCCATCGTCCGGCACGCCCAGCCCACTGACCAGATCCGCCAGCGCCGCCTGCCCATTGCCGGAAACGCCGGCGATGCCGACGATCTGGTGCCTCCGGACGACCAGATCGGCCCGGTCCAGCATGCCGCGCGCCGCCCGCAGGGTAACGCCGGTCAGAGTCAGCACCGGCTCCGCCGGCTCCATCGGCTCGACGGCGGGAGCCTTGAGCGTCCGGCCGATCATCAGCTCCGCCAGTTCGCTGCGGTCCGTCTCCGCCGTGCGGCGGACCGCCACCAGCTTGCCGCCGCGCAGCACGCCGACGGTATCGCTGGCAGCCATCACCTCGTTCATCTTATGGCTGATGAAGATGACGCCCAAGCCTTCCGCCGTCAGCAGCTTCAGCGTCGCGAACAGCCGCTCGCTCTCCTGCGGCGTCAGCACGGCGGTCGGCTCGTCCAGGATCAGGATGCGGGCATCCCGGTACAGCGCCTTCAGGATCTCGACCCGCTGGCGCTCACCCACCGACAGGCTGCCGACAAGCGTCGCGGGATCGACCGTCAGGCCGAACCGTTCCGCTAGCGCCGAAAGCTTGGCGGCCGCGGCGCCGCGATCCGACCGGAACCGCCACAACGGCTCCGTCCCTAGGATCACGTTGTCCAGGACCGACAGGTTGTCGGCCAGGGTGAAGTGCTGATGCACCATGCAGATGCCGGCGGCCAGTGCCGCCTTGGGCGAGCCGCCCGGCAGCGGCTGCCCGAACGCCTCGATCGTACCCGCATCGGCCACGTAATGGCCGAACAGGATGTTCATCAGCGTCGTCTTGCCGGCGCCGTTCTCCCCCAGCAGCGCCATGACCTCGCCGCGCCGAAGCTCCAGCGAAATATCGTCGTTGGCGACCAGGGCGCCGAAGCGCTTGGTCACCCCTGCCAGTCTCAGTACGACCTCGTGCATGAAGCCCCCTTAACTCCTGGGCTTCATCACATCGACGACTTCGGCTCGCTGTCATTGACATCGACGCGGAAGAGGCCGTCGCGGATTTCCTGCTCGCGTTCCTTGACCTTGGCCAGCACGGCTTCGGGGATCTTCTTCTCGAAGGTCCCCAGCGGCGACAGGCTCGACCCGCCGAACTTCATGGTGCTGAACTGGCCGTAGTCCTCGGCGCTGAACTTGTTCTCGCGGACCGCCGCGATGGCGCGGAAGATGGTCGGCTCCATATGCCACAGGGCGCTCGCGACCACCGTCTCGGGATACTGCGGCTGGGTGTCGATCACGTTGCCGATCGCCAGCTTGCCGCGCTCCTTGGCGGCGTCCGACACGCCGAAGCGCTCGGCATACATGATGTCCGCTCCCCGGTCGATCATCGCGAAGGCGGCTTCCTTGGCCTTGGGCGGATCGAACCACGAGCCGATGAAGCTGACCATGAACTTGATCTGCGGGTTGGTCTCGCGAGCGCCCTGCATGAAGGCGTTCATCAGCCGGTTCACTTCCGGGATCGGATATCCGCCGACCATGCCGATGATCCCCGACTTCGACATGCCGCCGGCGATCAGACCGGTCAGGTAAGCCGGCTCCTGGATGAAGTTGTCGAACACCGACAGGTTCGACCCCGCCGGGCCGAAGCTCGATCCCATCAGGAACGCCGTCTTGGGGTAGTCCTTGGCAACCGCGCGCACCGGCCGCTCGACCGCGAAGGCCTCGCCGACGATAAGCTGCTGTCCGGCCTCCGCATACTGACGCATGACCCGCTCGTAGTCGGTGGCCGCCACCGATTCGGCCCAGACATACTCGATCTCGCCCCGAGCCTCTGCCTCCTTCAGCGCCTTGTGGATGCGTCCGACCCACTGCTGCTCGATCGGCACGGTATAGACGCTGGCGACCTTGATCCTGGTCTTGTCCTGGGCGAAGACACCGGCGGCTCCGCCCGTCAGCGCCACGGCGCCCGCCACGAGCCCGGCCGCCATCAGCAAAGCCCGCCGTCCGATCCCCCGTCCTGAAAACCCGCTCATCCCGTCAGCCCCTCTATCCGGTATTTTCTTTGTCATCTCAGCCCGGTAGCAACCCTCATGCCACGGTCCCGGACGTGGCGCCACGGCCCCTCTCCGTCCGAGAGGAGCATAGCTTTGCGGCGTCTGTCCAGATACTGCTCAATATCCAGGCATGCACGGCATTTATCGAGGAATGCGGGCTGGCCGCAATGTCGCAACCGGATGAGTTCCCATCGGCGCTGACATAGACTGTTCACCCCCTTCCCGTCATACCAAGACTTGATCTTGGTATCTTCTTTCAGGAACTGGGCGGGTGACATCCGGACTTCAGGTTGAAGTCCTCACGTCAGCTTTCGCCGGGAGATGCCAAGATCAAGTCTTGGCATGACGGTAAAGTGGAGGAGAATGCCCGCCCGACGCGCAGGAACGTTTTAAGTTGGCGCCTATGGGATAAGTCCTCGGCACTAACCGTTTTTTCACCACGCCTGCCTGAAGCTCAACCGGAGCGTGGATATATGGAAATCGGGTTGCGGCGATGTGCTGGCGTTGGCTTCGGGACCGGACGGACTGGGTATCGGCGGGCATTGCGCTGGCGCTTCTGCTGACCGCTCAAGCCTCGATACCGTTGCCGGCCTCGGCAGCTCCGGTCAAGCCAACCATGTGGGTGGAGCCCGCCACTCCGGAGCGGACGCCGCTCGGCCCCGCGCAAGCCTCCGGCGCCGTCATCTGGGCACATGGCCTGTCGATGCATGACGAGGACTCGCGGTCTCCCACCCCGCCCTATGTCAAGGCGCTGGCGGAACAGGGCTGGGACACCTTCCGGCTCAACCGCCTGCGCGAGGCGGAGAGCCTGTCGGGCACGGCGTCGCGTCTGGCCAGGGCCGCGCGCGACCTGCGCGCCCAGGGCTACCGGCGGATCGGCGTTGCCGGCCAGAGCTTCGGCGCCTTCGCGGTGCTGGCCGCCGTTGCGGAGGATGGCGTAGCGGACGCTGTGATCGCCACGGCGCCCGCCGCCTATGGCAGCTTTTCCGAGTCGTTCGAGACGTGGCGCGCCAATGCCACCGAACTCTACCGCCTGCTGCGGCAAGTGGGCGAAACGCCGGTCATGCTGGTATTTTTCCACGGCGATTCCTACGATCCCGGCGGCCGGGCCGGAACGTCCCGCACGATCCTGGCTGCCGCCGGACGGCAGGCTCGCGACCTCGTCATCGACCAGCCCGCCGACCTGATCGGCCATTCGGCGGCGGCGAGCGGTCTCTTCGCCCGCCGTTTCGCCTCCTGCATCGGCCGGTTCATCGCCGGTTCCATCCTCACGGATGCCGACGAGGAGACTTGCGAGTCACCCTGGGGACGGCGTCCCGCTCCCGACCGGAAACCGGTCCGCGTCGGCGCCACCCTGGCGGCGGCAAGCCCTGCCGCCAGCTTCGACCTGAAAGGCTCCTGGTACGGCTTCTACCGGAACGGCCGGGAAGTGACGCTGCACATCGACAGCGTCACGACCGACGAGGAAGGCGAGCGCGTGTCTGCGACCTACCTGCTGGGCGCCGGTCTTGCCCCGGAAGAACGCGCCGAGTCCTCCCGCCGAAACGGCCGTTTCGCCAAGGGCGAGCTCGTGTTCGATGAACCGGCCCTGAACCAGCTCCGCTATCGGCTGCGCCCGGACGGCGCGCTGGCCGGTTCATGGCAGTCGCGCGACGGCGCAGCCACACTGGACACCGTGCTGCGCCGTCTGCCGTAGCGCGGTCTCATCCCTTCCGCTTTTCCACCCCTTGGGCTGGTGTAATCGGTTATCAATGAAGTCGGATAACGAGAAACGCACACCACTCGAGGAAGCGGAACCATGAAGGCCAGAGCCGCCGTCCTGCATGAAATCGGGCTTCCCCGCCCCTATGCCGACAGCAAGCCCCTGCATATCGAGGAGGTCGAGCTGGCGCCCCCCGGCCGCGACGAGTTGCTGGTCCGGATCAAGGCCGCCGGCCTCTGCCACTCCGACCTGTCCGTCATCAACGGCGACCGGCCCCGCCCGATGCCGATGGCGATCGGCCATGAAGCGGCGGGCATCGTCGAGCAGGTCGGCGAAGGTACCCAGGGCTTCGAGCCGGGCGACCATGTCGCCCTCGTCTTCGTGCCGAGCTGCGGCCGCTGCGGTCCCTGCTCCGAAGGCCGGCCCGCCTTGTGCGAACCGGGAGCCGCGGCCAACGCAGCCGGCACGCTGCTGGGGGGAGGCATGCGGATCACAGGTCCTCACGGCAAGCCGATCCATCACCATATCGGCGTTTCCGCCTTCGCCGAATACGCCGTGGTATCCGCCCGCTCCGCCGTGAAGATCGACCCCGACATCCCATTCGACGAGGCGGCGCTGTTCGGCTGCGCCGTGCTGACCGGCGTCGGCGCCGTCGTCAATACCGCCAAGGTCTTCGCCGGAGCCAGCGTCGCGGTGATCGGCCTGGGCGGCGTCGGACTGAACGCGATGCTCGGCTGCATCATGGCGGGTGCGGACCGCGTGATCGCCATCGACATGATCGACCGCAAGCTCGACCTCGCCCGCCAGCTGGGCGCCACCGACGTCTTCAACGCAGGAACCCCGGACGTCGAAACGGCTATCAAGCAGGCGACCGGCGGCGGCGTCGACTACGCGTTCGAGATGGCCGGTTCGGCTCCGGCGCTGGAAATGGCCTACCGGATTACCCGGCGCGGCGGCACCACCGTTTCATCCGGGCTGGCGAACCCGTCGAAGATGATGTCGATCCCCGCCGTTACCCTGGTGGCGGAAGAGCGGACGCTGAAAGGCAGCTATCTCGGCGGCGGAGTTCCCAGCCGGGACATCCCGCGCTACATCCGCCTGTTCAAGAAAGGCAAGTTGCCGGTCGACGCCCTGATGAGCGACCACATCAAGCTGGACGAGATCAACGAGGCGTTCGACAGGCTGGCGGATGGTACGGCCGTGCGCCAGCTGATCATGTTCTAGCTGACCCGGATATCGATCGGTCGCGGGCGGCCTCTTTCGGTTTACCGCGATTTCAACCGATAACAGGTGGCACGCGGTCCTGTTTGCGGGGCATCTTCCCGTATTGCAGAGGACAGACCTGTGTACTATCACGACAAGCGCTTGCAGTATCCGGTCCGTGTCGAAACTCCCGACCCGCTGTTCGCACGACAGCTACAACAAGCCATCGGCGGGATCGAAGGAGAACTCCGCGTCTGTCTTCAGTACTTCTTCCAGGCCTGGGGCGCACGCGGCCCGACGACCAAGTATCGTGATATGCTTTTGCATACCGCGACCGAGGAAATCGGCCATATCGAGATGCTGGCGACCGCCGTCGCCCTGAACCTGGAAGAAGCGCCGCTGTCGCTCCAGGAGACCGCCGCAGCCGCCAACCCTGTCGTCAATGCCGTGATGGGCGGCGAGCGTCCGCGCCACATGGTGGAGGGCATGCTCCACAAGCATCTGCTCTCCACCGGTCTGGCGGCCTTCCCCGGCAATTCCGACGGCGCTCCGTTCGACTGCTCGCATGTTTATGCCAGCGGCAACCTTGCCGGCGACATGTTCGCCAACGTAACCGCCGAGGCCACCGGCAGGACGCTGGCGGTCAGGCTCTACAATGCCGCGCACGATCCCGGCATGAAGGACATGCTGAGCTTCCTGATCGCGCGCGACACGATGCACCAGCAGCAATGGCTGGCGGTGATCGAGGAACTGGGTGGCTCGGCCGCACTGCCGATCCCCAACAGCTTCGACCAGAGCCTGGAGAAGCAGGAGTTCAGCTACGCCTTCTTCGGCACCGACAAGGACGGCAACCCGCCCCCCGCCGGCCGCTACACCTCCGGTCCGTCGCTGGACGGCAAGGGCCAGTTCACGGCGGTACAGGCAGCCCCCATGGGTGACGAGCCGGTACTCGGCCCGGCGCGTGACGGTTCCGGGGCTCAGAAGGAGCAGATGTAAACTCCGCACGGCCCGGCGCCTCCGCCGGGCCGTGACACCTCTGCCGCCTTGCCCTAAACTCCGGCCCTACCCCATGGAAGGGGTGGTTTTCTGGACTTGGGGGAGGTGGCGGTGGGAATGGTTCCCGTCTCTATGCCGGCACTGAAGCCCGGCGCCGTTATCCATGGCCCTAAGGCCATGACCGATACGCTGTTGGGCGATTTCGCGCAGGAAATCCAGAGCCGCGGCTTCAAGGTCGCCGGCCTGATCCAGCGCAACGGCGATGCGGGCGATGACTGCGCCTGCGTCATGGATCTGATCGATCTCGGCAGCGGTGAGGCGATTCGTATTTCGCAGGACCTCGGCGCCGGCTCGAATTCCTGCCGGGTCGATCCCGGCGGGATCGCCGAGGCTGGTTCCCGCTTGCGCGCGTCCCTGTCCGGCAAGCCCGATCTGGTCGTCGTCAACAAGTTCGGCGGGTTGGAAAAGGGCGGCGGCGGCCTGTCGGACGAGCTTCTTTTAGCCATGTCGGAAGGCCTGCCGGTGCTCACGTCGGTTGCCGGACGACTGATCGACGAGTGGATGGAGTTCAGCGGCGGCCACTGCGACCTGTTGCGCCCGGACGAGGCGGCGCTCTGGCAGTGGTGGGGAAGCCAGCGGCTCTACCAGGACCTCCTGCTCGGCGTGAAGGACGGTCCTGTCGCCCGGATCACGCGCAGCGCCCACTGGCTGCTGATCGAAGGCCCGGAAGCCTGCGGGCTGGCGCGGATACCGCGCGGCGCCGACCAGGCCGGCCGCTCGCTGGAGGACATGGCGGCAAAGGGTCTTCGGCACTTGGCCGGCCTCGTCAATTCCATCGACCTGTTCGAAGCGGCGGTCGGCCTCGCTGCCCTGAACGCCCATTACAATCGTCCCGGCCTGGAAGTCGGCGGCGGCAACGGCCTGGACGCCTTCGCGGAAGAGCATGGCCGCGTCGTCGCGATCGGCTCCTTCCCCGACATCGCCCGCCGTCTGCCGAACGCCCTCGTGGTCGATGCCCAGCCCGACGCTCACGAGTATCCTGCCGCCGCCGCCGACTGGCTGCTGCCCGGCTGCGCCGCCACCATCATCACGGCCTCGACCATCGCCAACCGCTCGCTGCCGCGCCTGCTCGATCTGGCGCGCGGTGCGCGGATAGCACTGGCCGGACCGGGCACGCCCCTGACGCCCCGGCTTTTCAGCTACGGTGTCGAGATCCTGGCCGGCTTCATCGTCGACGACCCGGCCGGCATGGCGCAGTGCATTGCCGATGGGGCGACACCGCGCGGCTTCCGCCAGTTCGGGCGGCAGGTCACGTTGCGCCGGCCGGGATGAGCGTCAGCCAGCGGGCGGCATTGCCGCCCTGGTTTCGCCCGCCTCCTCCGGCGGCCTCTCCTGGCCATGCCCTCATCATCGGCGCCGGCATCGCGGGAGCGGCGACGGCGGCGGCACTGATCCGGCGCGGCTGGCGGGTCACCGTCGCGGAGCGGCACGACCGCGTAGCCGCCGGAGCATCCGG
>NZ_JCACHA010000786.1:0-9512 GCF_059503625.1 Skermanella sp. | reverse complement strand
CATATCCGGCTCCATCGCCATGGACCATCACAACCCAGCCCACGTCTCCGGCTTCCAGCCCTTCGTCGGGTAGGCTTTCCGTCAGTACGACGGGATCAAGTTCCTTGATCACTGCTGACCTCCTCGCGCCGGATAGGCTGTTACCATTTTCGGGACGATGGTACCGGTTGCGACGAACCAAACCACTATTATCCGCGTCACCCCCCTTCAGCACCAGCGACAAGACGCCTTCGCCCGCAAGGATGCGATCAAGCGGGAACTTCTGGCCCTGGTCACCGCGCCGGCCCCGAATACCCCGGCATGATAGATCCATTGAGGCCCCGTCAGGGGGCTTGAAGTCCCGACCGATTTCTCCTATCTATGGGTCAGCATTGCAGAGCGGCCTTCGGGCCGTTCGAGACTGCGATCATATAAGACCTGGCGGACGGGGGCTGCAATGCCCCCCGCCTCCACCAAAAGACCTCGTGATGAGCGAGGCATGGTCTTCGGACCATCAGGCCAAACCTCCTTTGGAGTTCAGGGCTTGTCCTATGGGGGCGAATTAGGATCGACGTGGGTGAATAAGGGTCGTTTAGATGCTGGGTGAGGTACGCCCGCTGATCCCCTTCGGGGTGAAGCTCGTCCGACAACTTGTGAATGTCGCAAATGACAACCACAATGCTCAGGATCTCCGCGTAGCTGCCTAACGGTGGCCGTGGTGAAACTAGGCGGGGCTGGAATGGCCTAGCAACAGAATATTCCCAGGAAGGGCGGGGGCAACCCCGCCCTTTTTGCTTGGGCCGACGCTCCCTCGCCCCGGCTCCCCTGCTCCTACCACAGGCGCAAACTCAGGCTGTCTCCTCCACCTTTCCGTCATACCAAGACTTGATCTTGGTATCTCCTTTCAGGAGATTAACGGGTGACATCTGGACTTCAGGTTGAAGTCCTCACGTCAGCTTTCGCCGGGAGATGCCAAGATCAAGTCTTGGCATGACGGTGAAGCGAAATAGAATGCCCACATGACGCGCAGGAACGATTTTAATCAGAACTTATGTGGCCCGCCCCCGCTACACGACGGTCCCGAACACCGCCCCGATGCCGGCGGTCAGCGCCATCGCCGCTGATCCCCAGAAGCCCACGCGTAACGCTCCCTTGACCGGGTCGGCCCCGCCGGCCTGGGCGCCGATGGCGCCCAGCAGCAGCAGCAAGGCCAGTGACGCGACCGACACCGCCGGGATCAGCGTTCCGGCCGGCGCCACCAGCACCGTCGCCAGCGGCAAGCCTGCCCCGACCGCAAAGGACGCTGCCGAGGCCATGGCCGCCTGAACGGGACGCGCTGTCGTAATCTCGGTAATCCCAAGTTCGTCGCGGGCATGCGCCCCTATCTTGTCGTACGCCGTCAACTGCACGGCGACCTGCCGAGCCAGATCCGGCGTCAGTCCACGCCCGATATAGATCTGCGCCAGTTCCTCCAGTTCCGCGTCGGGATACTCGTGCAGTTCCTTCGCTTCCTTGGCGAGCTCGGCCTGCTCGGTATCGGCCTGCGAACTGACGGAGACATACTCCCCCGCCGCCATCGACATGGCGCCCGCCACCAGCCCGGCGGCGCCGACGACCAGGATCTCCCTCGGCTCGGCATTCGACGCCGCGACGCCGACGATCAGGCTGGCGGTCGAAACGATGCCGTCGTTCGCCCCCAGCACTGCCGCCCGCAGCCATCCGATGCGTTCCAGTAGATGGTTTTCCCGGTGATGTCTCAGCCGCGCCATGAATTACCTTTCCCTCAGGGCTTTCCCCTGCGGCCTTCCGCTTCGGACCATACCGGGTTCATAGCACGGAAGCCCGCTCAGGATACGTCCAGCGCCGCAAGGCTCCTGACCACCGTGTCGTAGCGGATGGAAATCGCCATCGCGTCCGCCTCTTCCTCGACGGAGCGGTGACCGGCGGATGCGATCATCCCGGCATGCCGGGCCAGGGCGTCCCGCTGCTGCGCGGTCCGGCAATGGCAGGCCAGTTCAGTCAGCGAATCGAGCATGTGGATCAGGACGGCGGGAGAGGTCGATGCCGACTGACGCAGTTCGTTGTAGGCCCGGTCGACCAGCCCGGTGAACGTAACAGGCCGGGTCATGAGCCTCGCCACGCCGTCCTCGTCCCGGTGGACGACAGGCTCCATGTCGCGGCGCATCACCAGCGAGATCGACGTCGCCAGCCGGTCGATCACGGCGACGGCGGTATAGGGGTCGTTGATGCCGGGGGACAGGGCGCGAAGCCCCACTTCGACCATCTGGCGCATTGAGAACTCAAGGTCCTGGGTCGGCGTGCGTTCGGCGCCCAGCACGATGGCGTCGGCGATCTTGCCGGCCAGTTCGTCGCTCGCCCGCTCCTGCGGCAAGACCAGCACATGGCGTCCGCCGGCCAGCAGGTGCGAGCCGCCGCGAAAGCGGAGCGTCAGGGTCACGTCGTGGTCATGGGCAAGCTTGACCAGCTCCGCATACTCGATGGCCTGGACATAGCCGCCCTTCGGCAGCCCCAGCGGCTTGCCGCCGGCCTCAATCGGGACATCGGTCTCCGGCCGGGTATCGCGGGGGGCGACGGCGCCCGCTTCGGGCAGAAGCCGTTCGATCAGGTCGTCCATCTCGCCGCCGACACGATTGACCACCGTATCCGATACGATCGAGCTGGCAAGGTGATGCACATAGAACAGCAGCAGGAAGACGCAGACCAGCGACAGCACGCTGCCCAGCGTGATCGCCACATGGGGCACGTTGTCCACCGAGAGCTGATCGTCCACCCGGCGATAGACCAGCAGCAGATAGACGATCGTCATGATGAAGAAGCCCAGCGACGCCTGCGTCCACTGGTTGCCGATGAAGCTGCGGATCAGGCGCGGACCAAGCTGGCTCGCCGCCAGCGTCAGCACGACCATGGTGATCGAGATCGCCAGCGTCGCCATCGTGATGATGGAGGACAGCAGGGTCGACAGCAGGTCGCTGGCGCTTCCCGGATTGCCGCTGTAAAGCCACCAGACCCGCTCGCCGTCGGGCAGAAGATCGCTGTCTATCCGCAAGGCCAGAACGGCGATGACTCCGGCACCCAGCGTCATCAGGACCGGTATGAACCACAGGCTGGTCTTGAGCCGAAGCCACAGGTTCAGCAGCCGGTCGTATTTCGTAGCGTCCATGGGCGAACAGCCATCCGTTGCGCGTCCGGGATCGGATCAGGTCATGAACCCATCCGCCGTCCCTCCGTTCCCAGATTGGCCCGGACCGGCCCGGATGGCCCGCTTCAGGTTGAAGCCACCTCCCAAGCCCGCCCGGGCGGCGCGCCGGCGCCGAAGCCGGAGAAGCGGTGCGCCTCGACCGACACCGCCGTCCGGTACCCGGCCAAGGCTCTGACCTCGATCGTGGCGTCGATCTGGTCCGCCAGCGCCCTTAGCAGGATCAGCCCCAGCCCCGCGCCGGGCGAGGTCCCGCCGGGCGCCGTGTCCTCCGCCGGACCCGGACCGTCGTCCGAAACCGTCAGCACGACGCGGCCGATCTCGGGCCGGTGGTGCAGGCCGATCCGCACGCATTCATTCCCGCCGCCGGCGCAGCCGTGCTTGAGGCTGTTGATCACCAGTTCATGGGCGATCAGGCCCAGCGGCAGCGCGGTATCCAGGTCGCAGCACAGGGGCTCGGCATCCACCGTCAGCTTGACCGGCCGGTCCAGGTAACTTCCCCACAGCGTCTCGCACAGCCGGCGGAAGTGGTCTGTGATCCTGACCTCCGCCACGTTGTCCGCCGTATAAAGGTGCTGGTGGATCGACCCCAGCACGGCGATGCGCTGGCCGATCAGGTGCATGCGCTCGCGGGCTTCGGGATTGTGGCGCAGCCGGTTCGATTCCACCTGCAACAGCCCGCAGATGGCCTGAAGGTTGTTCTTGACCCTGTGATGCACTTCGGTCAGCAGGATATCCTTCTCGTGGAGACAATCGCCCAGCTCCTGCATCAGGCGGATGCGGTCGGTGATGTCGATCATCGTGCCGAGAAAGCGCGCAGGCAGCGTCCGGTTCTCGGCCACACGCCCCCGGATGTCGATCCAGCGGGTTTCGCCGGCCCGGTCTACCGTGCGGATCTCCATCCGCATCTCGTCCAGGGTGGATATGGTGTCCATCGACCTGCCGAAATATTCGCGGTCGTCCACGTGGACGCGGTCCAGGATAGCCGCAAGCCCGATGGCGCCGTCGATGTCCAGGATCTCCCGGCACCGGTCGGAACAGATCATGGCGCCGCTCTCCATGTCCCAGTCCCACATCCCGACCTGCCCGGCTTCCACCGTCATCCGCACCTGCTCTTCGCGCTCCCGCAACCGGCGGACCAGCAGGTCAAGCGACTGGCTGAGCGATTTCACTTCGGCATAGTCGTCGGCCAGCGGGATCGATACCGGGCCGGACACTTCCATAAGGCGGTCCGCCGCCCGCCGGAGCCGCGCCAGCGGCGATGCCAGCCGCGACGCCATGAACCAGCCGAAGCCCAGCGACGCCAGCAGCGTCGCCAGCCCGGCCATCAGGATGCTTTGCCGCAGAGTCGAAACCGGCGCCAGGGCGACTTCCAGCGGTTGCCGCGCCAGTATGGTCCAGCCCAGGCCTGCATATTCCCGATGGCCCAGGCTCCGGGCATAGCCGACGACGTAGTCCCTGCCGTCGGGCCAGCGCTCGACCATCGACCCGCCGCCGTCGGCCCGCGCCGCCCGGATGCTGGCAAGGTCAAGCGCCGTATGCCGAAGCCCCGCCGGCCCCAGGATCACCTGCCCTTCGCGGGTGACCACCAGCACCTCCGCCGCTTCATGGCGGGCGGCATCCACCAGAACGGAGCGCTCGACCTCCTCCGCCCATTGCCAGTTCAGATGGGCGCCCAGCACGCCGATGGTGTTGCCGCCGGCATCGACGACCGGCGCCGCCACGTCGACGAATCGCGGCGGCTCCTCCGACGGTTCGGCCAGCAGCTTCGCGAGCAGCAGCGCTTCATGGACGTCGCCGGCATGGATTGCGCGCAAGCCTTCCTGGAACCACGGCCGGGCGCCGACATCCTTGCCCTCCAGCAACCCTCCGGTCGATGCCACGACCGTTCCTTGCGCATCGGTGAAGCCGATCCAGGCATAGAGCGGGTATGTCGCCTGAAGCCTGTTCACCAGCGAGCGCCAGCCATCGGCACTGCCGGGGCCAAGCAGATGCTTCGTCAGCGACGCCGCGACGCCGATGTCGCGGAACCGCTCGAACATGCCGGTATCCAGCTTGTCGCGCATCTGATGCGCGACTTCCGTCAGCATGGCGCTGCTGCTGCGCTCGACCTGGCGCGATGCGATCGCTCCGACCAGCATGCTGATTCCGGTGACGACGACGGACGAGAGAATGGTGAAAGCCACGATCAGCTTCAGTCTGAGCGATGGACGATAGCCGGATCTCACTGGAGCACTCCCGAATTCAGCATCGTCATGAGCAGCCCTTTGCTTGTTACCGCTTCCAGCGTTCCAGAAAAGATTACGCTACATAGCTGAAGCTATTTGGAGCGAACTCGAAAGTAAATATCCTAAAGGTCAATGCTAGTTTTTCTGGTTTTTCAACAAGCATCAGGCAAATTTATTTCTATTTCGACATCGAATTCATGAAATCATAGTAAATTTAGTTAAAGATATAACGGGTTCGGCAGCGCGATGTCGGGCGGCCTCTCTTTGGAAGTATGCTGCGCCTCCCCCGTCGGCACGATCCGCATCCCGTCCGCCTGACGTGAACGGATACCCAATCCAAGCGGTCCTGAAGGCGCATGAGTAAACTTTCGTTAAAACTTTATAAAAATCCCGTACCTCTCTTCCACGGCTTGGCTGTTTCTACCCATATCGGTATTTTCAATCTCAGAACACGGCGGGACGCAAAACAAAGCGATCCAAAAATCCGAACAAATAAAACAATAGCCAGCCGGACGCGGGCTGAGCGAGGAAATGACAAATGGCTAAAGTATCGAATTCCCTTATCGCAGGCACCATTTTATTGGTCTGCTTGAACGGAACCGCCGCAGCCGGTCAACTCACTTACCGGCCGATCAATCCTTCGTTTGGCGGCGATCCTTTCAACTCCGCACATTTGCTTGGCATCGCCAATGCCAACGACCGCTACAAGGACCCCGACGCCGTCGATATCGAGGAAGTCCTCAACAACATCGATTTCGGCACCGCCGGCGCCACGACTGCCGGCACGGCGGGGACCGGAACCACGGGAACCGCCGGCAACGGCGTCCTGACCGACGGCATCGGAAACGGCACCAGTTCCGGCACCGCCGGCGCCACCGATACTACCACGGGGACAAGCAGCGGCACCGCCACGCGAAGCGGTCTCGGCCTTTCCATTACGCCGAACTCCGACGGAAGCTTCACGATCCGCTGACATCAATGCCGGATTTTCGGCAATTTCCTGTGAAGAGAGTTTTCAGTCATGCGTATTTTCCGCAACCTACTGCTCACCGTGGTGAGCAGCGCGGCCCTGGCCGCCTGCGCCCAACCCAATAGCCGCCCGGAACTGGCCTTTTCCCAGCCGGCGGAAGCCGAGATCAAGACCATCAACCTGGATGAACTCCAGGCCCTGCCGGAACCGTTCCGCAAAGTCGCGGTCGCCGTCTACAAGTTCGAGGATTTGACCGGGCAGAACAAGCCCAACGAAAACTTCTCCGAATACAGCCGGGCCGTTACCCAGGGCGGCACATCCATTCTGATCAACGCTCTGGAACGCGCCGGCAACAGGAAGTGGTTCACTCCGGTCGAGCGGGCGTCCCTGCCTTCCCTTCTTCAGGAACGGCAGATCATCCGGGTGACCCGCGAGGAATACGGCGGAAAGGACCTGCCGCCGCTGCCCCCGATGACCTATGCCGGCATCATGCTGGAAGGCGGCATCATCGGCTACGACAGCAATACCATCACCGGCGGCTTCGGCGCCCGGTTCCTCGGCATCGGCGCGAACGCCGACTACCGCCGCGATACCGTCACGGTCTTCCTCCGCGCCGTATCGGTCCAGTCCGGCGAAGTGCTGAAATCGGTCAACGTTTCCAAGACGATATATTCAGCGGCCCTCCAGGGCGGCGCCTTCCGCTTCGTCGATTTCAAGAAGCTGCTGGAAGTCGAGACCGGCATCACCACGAACGAGCCGGTCACCCTGGCGGTCAAGTCGGCGGTCGAGAAGGCCGTCTATACCCTGGTGGTCGAAGGCCTGATCGACAACTTCTGGCGGCTCAAGGACCCCGCCCAGACACAAGGCCTGATCAACAAGTACTGGGCCGAGCGCGACGGTATCTACAACGTCCAGACCGTCAAGACTTCGCCCGGCGACCTCCAGGTCAGCCCGCCGCCGGCCCGGTCGCCCTCCCCCGATGCCAACGGCGAGGAAAAGCTGGCTCCGCCCCTGACGCCCGGCGTCCCCGCGCCGACACCGGGTCCGACATATATCGTGCCGGGACAGACGCCCAATCCGGGCGGCCGGATCATCGCACCGGGCGCCGTCCCGATGTCCGCTCCCGTGGAACATCAGGCACCGGCCCCGCAATCGGCCGAAGCGCCGGTGGCCCAGCCCGCCTCATAGCAAGACCTGGTACCGGGAGGTCGAATCCAACCTCCCGGCCCTGCCCAAGATAATATTCGTTAGGACATTTACAAAAGTCCAATGGGCGTTTTTGCCCTGATCCTAACCAGCAAAAATGGAAAATATCAAATCATGCGCAGTATTCTGCTTACTTCAGTTGCTATATTCACGCTGACCTCGGCAGCCCTTGCCGATAACAACGATGCCTACATCCTCCAGGTCGGCGGCGGCAATAATGCGACCCAGGATCAAACCGCGGTCGGCAACACGGCGGCGGCAGCCCAGTTTGGCTTTGGCAACGTGTCTGCACAGACCCAGACCGGTGTCGGCGAGACCGCCGTCGTCCAGGCTGGCCACGCCAACAATGCCGTTCAGACCCAGGACGGCTGGATGAATGCAGCGGCTGCCATGCAAGCCGGTAAGAACAACACCATCACCCAGACCCAAGCCCATAAATCGGCCGGCAACCTTGCGGCAGCGGTGCAGGTCGGCCGCAACAACACCGTTACTCAGAACCAGGGCATCACCGGCGAGTCCGTCACTTCCATTCAGAAGATCAACGCGTCGGGTAAATCCCTCGGCGATCCCGAAGTCAGCAATGAAGTCTTCGACGTGCCCAGCTTCTCGTCGGCGGCAGTCGCCGTCCAGGCAGGCAAGAAGAACGTAGCGACGCAGACCCAGTTCGGCGCCTACAACCTCGCCAGCTCGATCCAGGTCGGCGCCGGCAATACCATTGCCCAGTCTCAAGGCACCATGACCAAGAGCACGACCAAGACGGACATCTTGGTCGAGAAGTCCAACAACGGCAAAAACGAGGACAAAGATAAGAACAAGAACAAAGATAAGGATAAGGATAAGAACAAAGATAACAGCAGCGTCAAAGACGGTGAGAAGACCGTCACGATCGACATACCCGCGCCGGCTATCCATTCGGCTGCGCTCGGCTTTCAGATCGGCAAGGACAACCGGGCGACTCAGACACAGACCGGCATGAACCATGAAGCGGTGATCCTTCAGGCTGGTATCGGGAACATCGGCAGCCAGTATCAATCCTCCATGGAGAACTCCGCACTGGCGGTTCAGGCCGGCATCAACAACACCGTGACGCAGAATCAGTATGGCTCCTTCGGCGACGTTGCGGCCATGCAGATCGGCGCCAAGAACACCGTCAATCAGAAGCAGGAAACGACCAGCTACAACGACAACGCCTCGGCGATCCAAGTCGGCTTCAAGAATACCGCGACGCAGACCCAGAAGTAATCGCTCGGCAAATCATTCAGGCCGGTCGGCGGGGGTTCTTCATCACCCCCGCCTCTCCCCGAAAGACCATTCGTTTGGACCGATAATCGGCTTCCACCGGGCAATTTCGCCCTGTTCTTCCCAAAATAGAGGCTAAAGTCATGCGTAATCTTCTTCTCGCTTCCGTTGCTTTCGTCACCCTGTCCACCGGCGCCGCCCTGGCCGGCAGCAACGACGCCTATATCCTTCAGGTCGGCGGCGGCAACGACTCGCTCCAGACCCAGTCCGGCTACGAAGGCGTCGTCGCCGGCGCCCAGCTCGGCCTCGGCAACGAGTTGAACCAGACCCAGGAAGGCCTGCGGAACTCCGCCATGTCGCTCCAGGTCGGCATCGACAACAAGGTCGAGCAGACCCAGGAAGGCCGGCTCAGCACCTACAACGAAGCCGCCGCGGTCCAGATGGGTATCGGCAACTCGGTCAAGCAGAAGCAGGTCGGCGGCTTCAACGACGCACTGGCAATTCAGGCCGGCGTCAAGAACTCGGCCGAGCAGGACCAGTACGGCATCGGTCATGACGCCGTGGCGATCCAGGTCGGCGGCTTCAACCGGGCCGAGCAGGATCAGTCGGGCATCTACGGCCACGAGGCTTCCGTCCTTCAGATCGGTATCGGCAACTACTCCGAGCAGACCCA
>NZ_JCACHA010000785.1:0-9537 GCF_059503625.1 Skermanella sp. | reverse complement strand
TGCATGGCTTCAGGATGGTCTTCGACGCCGGGCGGCGTGTCCAGAACCACGAGATCGGCGGCGTCCTCAGCCTCGATCTCAGCAAGCCCCTCGGCGGCTTGATCAATGGGGACTGCGTAGACATCGATGGCCGGAGCCTCAGGCGGTCGGCGACCGATGGAATTCGACAGTGTCGCCTGCCGGTCGAAGTCGACCACCGCCGTGCGGAGGCCTGAATGGCTGGCGCATACCGCCAAGTTCAAAGCATGGGTAGATTTTCCCGACCCGCCTTTGGCGCTTGCAAGCAGAAGGTATTTCATCCGTCTTGCTGTGGCGGGTTTCGATGGCTTTGAAGCCTCCATGCTTTTAGCCTTGCGCCCAGTTGCTGACATCATAGACCTTGTCACTGAATTTCCTACCAGAGTATCCATACTACGTTGATGATTAATGAGACAGCATCATCTGCTCGTACCGCCGCTACGAGGAAAGTATGCTGACGACATTGTCAAGCGTGCATGACATTGTCGTCAGCCGAGGTCATATCACCTGAAATACCCTTGGTGCATTAAGGTCAATGTAGATGCAGTAGGCCCTCACTCTCTGATCGTTTACTCGATGCGGACGGAGTCCAAGCGTCCGACAATCGATCATGCAGTTGAGAGACGACGTGCCGATGGTCACCAAGGATGCGCTTGTATCTCGACATCGCGGTTTTTGCCGGAGAGCCTTTGCTTCAGTCAGTTTTTCGCTGCCAGTTCAACCGGCCACTTTCGGCAAGCGATGGATGTGGCTGTCACAGTGCGTCGAGTCGGCACTTGGTCCCGGAACTGCGGTACGGACTTGGTCAGTTTCCCGATTGATGGGTGTGACGATCTGACGTGAGGACTTCCCCTGATGAGGGTCGGCATGGTTGGCTAACGGCATGTCAGAGCCTGTTCGCAGACGGCTCGTGCCAGCCGATGCTGATCGGGATGCTACTTTGAGGAGAATGAGGGCTGACGCGCGGGAGGGCAGCAGGCTATGTCTGTGGCCATCGCCAACAGCCACCGGATCCGCAGCATATGGGCACCGCCTTCACACCCGCCAAGACTTCTTCAGCCTCGTGGGATGCTTTCAGTGACGTCGATGCCTTCGTTGACGCAGTGCTGGCGGAGCTCGCGGCCATGGCGGTGGATGGCACCCGGTCGACCCGCTCCGGGCCGAAGTCGCCATTGACCGGAGCGGCGCTGCGCAGAGCGATCACGGCAAACTGGTGCGTGTGCTTCTGCGGCATGCAGTGGCGCGCCATCGGTCTGCTGTGCGACATTGCGTTCGGCACGCTGTACACGCTGTTCGCTCGCTGGACCCGCCTCAGCCTGTGGCGACGCCTGCTCAACCGCTTGATCCTGGCCTGGCGGCAGGTCTGCGGCGACACTGCGGAACCCAGCGCCGTCATCGTCGACAGCCGCTTCTGTCATTCGGCACCGACTTGCTTCGGGCGCGGCTTCGACGGCGGCAAGAAGATCAAGGGTATCAAAATCCACCTAGCCGTGGATAAATACGGCTTCCTGCTGGCGATCAACGTCTCCGCAGCTAACATGCATGACAGCAAGGGCATCGTCCCAGTGCTGCATCAGCTTGCCGGCTGCGGCTTCAAGGGAACCGCCCTGGGCGATCTCAGCTATCGCGGTCAACGGCTGTCCAAGGCCGGCGAGGCGCTTTTCATCAGCATCCAACCCAGCGCTGGCGGTCACGGCGGAACCTTCATCCCGGAGGAGATTCGGTGGGTGGTTGAGCGCTCCCTGGCTTGGGTTAGTCGCTACCGCCGGTTGAATACCATCTTTGAGCGGACCGAGGAGCACCTCGTCGCTTTCATCGAGATCGCCTTCATCTCCATCCTGTCCCGCCGCTTGGTCCGCCTTGTCACCCAGCAAGTTAGCGCCTGACGTCTGTCGCGGTAGGGACAGGAGTTGCCTCCTGCCCCCCGCGCAGATCCCGGCGTGCGGCTTTCCCGCACCGGGCTCCTGTCGAAGGTCAGACGCGACCGGCATTCGGGGCTTGGGCGGCCCATCCAGTTCCGATCCGTGGGCTCAGGCTGTTGGTGACATGCCGGTTCCGGCTCTGTGTCCGGAGCATGCGTTGGCCTTTACCCTTCCTTCGACCGGCCGCCTTCCCTCCACACTCTCCGCCCCCGACCCGTCGGCCGGTGTTGTTCGAGGCTTCATCGGTACTATGCAGTCGTCCGACTCCTCATACCTTCCCCGGCAGCGTCGTCCATAGGACTTCCTGTCGTGGCCCGGGATCGCCGTGGCGACTGCGGGCAGCATGAGGTCTCCCAGGTTCCGACACGATCCTTGACGGCTCGAACTGGTCTCAGACCCCGGTGGAGCGACGGTCCCTCGCATAACGGTCCCGCACATGTTGCCTGCGGCGGTTTGCAGCGCCTCGGCCTCCACGGTAAGAGTCTTTCGAGGCTCAATACAGTCCTCATCGTCTCGCTGTGTACGCTTCAAGACCATCGTCGCCGATGATCCTGCAACACTCGCTACCAGGCGGGCGCTACCCCCTTCCTGGACCGGACTTCCACCGGCTGGATCGCGCCAGCTTCGCCTGGCGCGCACAAACAGACTCTGAATTTTCAGAATTTACGGTTCCTGATTCTCCCGACTGCCAACGTTCCTGTGATAATGCCCTTTAGAGCGCTTCGCGAGCCCAATGGGATGGCGGGATCGTCGATTATCGATATAACATCCATGTCAGGGATGTTTTCGTCCGTCCAAGGGAGCAGGCTGTGACCGCACGTAGCTACATCATTGATGTTGAAAGCCTCCCGGCTTGCAGCTCTACTGAGGTGCAGGACAATTGGGGCAAGGTTGTTCGAGAAGTGCGATCCAAAGGCCGCATTGCAATTTTGAGCGATGGCTATGCTGATTTGGTCATCATGTCCAGGGAAGAATACGACAGAGTGATGGTGGCGTTGTCTGCTCCGTCTGCGGCTACAACCGATCCTGTGGTTGATCTGACGAGGCGCTTCGATGAGCGTATCGCACGGATAAATGATGGCACCATGGCAGGCAAGACCCTCAGACTGCGAGCCATGACAGGCCAGGTGCCGAACCCGCCTATCGCCGGCGTGAGTTTCTAAGACGGTGCCCATGATGGGGGTTCTTCCACATTTTCAATGCACACGCAGAAGATGTGGACGGACAATAGCAGTGTTGTATATTTTCTGCCGGCGTTGCCCAGCTGTCGGCATGATCATGCGGCGGCAAGAACCGGTTCTGTCAGGTTTCAGGGCAAGCAGTGCAGTGAGCACACGCCTGACTACTATAAGCTGTATCAGGCGGCGGAGATCAGGTCCCGCAGCGCGGCTACGCGCTGCACGTGGATGTCCCGCCGACGGGCAAGCGAGATGTTCTGGTTGATGTAGGTAGCCGGTCGCAGGAAGTTGCGGACCTCATGGAAGGCTCGGCAGAAGCGATGAGCCGCATTGAAGTTCTTGAAGCCGCGCATTGGCCGATAGCGCCCTTTTATGCCCCGGTGATTCTGCTCGATCACGTTGTTTTTGTACTGGCTGGTGCGGTGATTGGCGTCCGTGCCGAGTTCGTCGGCGATGGCCCTGGGGTAGCTGGTGTGTCCGTCGGTGGTGACCTGCTCGGGCTCGACCTGAGTGACCGACCTGGCCGAGCGGAGGAACGCCTTGGCCGCTGCCATGTCGCGGTTTTCGCTCAGGTAAACGTCGACCAGGTTACCGTCTCGATCGATCGCCCGGTAGAGATAGCACCACTCCCCGGCGATTTTGAGATAGGTCTTGTCGACGTGCCAGCAGCGGCCGGCTTTGCCGGCGCGCCGCTTGCGCAGGCCCTCGGCGAGCAGCGGCGCCAGCTTGGCTTCCCAGTCCCGAACCGCTTCGTGGGTGAACACGATGCCGCGGATCAGGAACATTTCCGCCAGATTGCGCAGGCTGGGCTTGTAGCGCAATCTCCAGAGGACCACGAGAAACACGATGTCCGTCGGCACCTCGACCCGGTTCAGTGCCGTGCCGGTTCGCTCGTTGAACCGCCGCCCACACTCCCGGCACCGGAAACGCCGGAAGCCATGAACCGTTCGCCCCTCCCGCTCGCGGGTGGACGACGATTGGCAATGCGGGCAGGCCATGGCGGCTCTCTTGATCTCTCAAAATGGGCCGGGGAACCTATCCACTGATGGCGCTTTCGGCAAGCTGCCCTGAAATCTGACAGAACCTCACTGGAGCATGCGAAGCAGGATGGATTGATCCGTCCGGACCTGCGGCGTGCTGAATTAGTGGCTTGGCGGCAGAAACGCATGGGCGAACCAGTAACAACGCGTGCTGATCTGGAAACACGACGGGAAAAGCTGCGGCGTGACAGGGACAATTTGGAAGCGGAATTGCGCGAGATTGAGGAAGCGTTGGCAAAGATTGTTGAATAGTGCTCCTTAGAACAGGTGAGATGCCATCATCTCCCGCTGCTTCTGCCAGCTTTCGCGGGAATTAGAGGAAAGTGCAGATACAAATAGCAGTGTAGGTAGTTCATCTTGGCTCTCTTGATCGCTCAAAACGGATCCGCAAATCCAACCGCCAACGCGTCTTCCTACAAGTTGCCCCGAAATCTTATTAAATTTGCCAAAAGCCCTCATCTCCTATGGCCGAGCCTCTGGCAAATCTTCAAGATCGACAGCCGAATCCGTGAAGCCAACCCCTTACTGCCCGTTTCTCACCCATTCGTCTGGGGGACTTTAGGTGCAGACATCATTGGAATTGTCACTAGTCCTGCACCTAAAGTCCCCACTCCGCCACCTCGTGGCTGTCTGGCTAGCGCCGTCCTTCTCACCTGTTGCCTCGCAGTCTGCAGTCACGCGGAAGAGTGGGGACTTTAGGTGCACAATGTTGCACGCACCTAAAGTCCCCACTTGGCTTTCGGCGTCGATTGTTCCTCAGGTAGTGGGGACTTTAGGTGCAAGCGGCGCCGAAAGCTCGGATTTCGCTAATAGCTCTGTGAGTTGCACATAAGTTCCTATTCTCTCACCTGTACGATTCTTCTCTCCTCGCCGATTTTGAAGTGAATCTTTCGGCTGCAACAAGGCTCAATCCGAACAACCATACCGACAATGCGGGGACTTTGGGTTCAAAACGTGAGTTATCCCAGGGACTTTAGGTGCAAAGCTCCGATCAATGCCGAAAACGTGCCTGCACCTAAAGTCCCCCATTGCGCTATGGGCATTGAAAGTAGTTGATTTCCAGAGGGGACTAGGAGGGTTTGATGGCTGACTTGCATGGATTGATAGCTCTACATGGTCGCGAGAGGGCGAAACAGCTGGTTGCGGAGAGTGAACGACGACTCGTTGATCTCGCGGCCAATGTAATGGAGAGCGAAAGCGAGACCGGCATCACGTATTCCGGCTTCTGCCTCACATCGCTACCACACCGCCAAATTGACCCTACTGCGATCTGGGAGCGCCCTGGCGAGAACCTCACGCTCGTCGTTATGCCTGGTACGTTGAGGATTAACGGCAAGACGACGCAATTCGGTGTACCATTCGGATCTCGTGCACGAATGATCCTCCTGTACCTTCAGTCTCAGGCTCAGAGAACTGGATCACCTGAAGTGGAATTAGGTCGCAGTATGAGGGACTGGATGCTCAGGATGAATGTTCCCCTGGGCGGGAAGTCTCGCGATCTCGTTCGCGAGCAAGCGAATCGCCTGTCGGCCTGTAACCTCACCTTCTTCTATCACGGCGACGAAGGGGAGGGCTTCGAGAAGGACTCAATCATCAAATCAGGGTTCAGGTTCGCCCATACGCCTGAAGTCGATCAGCCGAGTCCGTGGGTAGATTGCGTCAAGCTGGGCGACGTGTTCTTTAAGGCCATGATGTCCTCGCCAGTCCCTCTCCGTGAATCGGCTGTTCGGGAGATCAGCGGCAAGTCCATGGCCCTCGATATCTATGTCTGGCTTGCCTACCTGTTGCCAAACCTTAGAGCGGACAAGATGGTCGAATGGAGTGCCCTATACAGGCAATTCGGTGCTGGTTTTGAGGAGGCCAGGGTGTTCAAGCGGTGCTTTGTCGAACCGCTTAACATGGCTTTGGCGGTTTATCCGGAGGCAAAACTCCGAATGGTCGACAAGGGAGTAATGCTGAGTCCAAGCCGGATGCCTGTTGAGTCGAAAATTCATCTTGTCCGGACGATTGAAGGGCAAGGTAATTTAGACCTTTAAGATCGTGTCCTTATTAAGAACTGGTTAACGGTGTTAAACAAGACTGCCGCCACGATGGGCAAGCTGCCACTACGATCGAGAAGGCTGACACAATGGATTAAGAGCGCACAGATGGCGCAGGCGCAGCGGAGAAATTAGATCGTGTCACCGATCTAACACCCCCGCTGTGAAGCGCTTGGAACCTAAACTTAGACAGGAGATCGAATAACCTCCAAACACAACAAGTCCGAGGTTATTCGATAAATCAGTCCCTGCCAAGCGGAAAAGGCCGCTGACAGGAGAGCTGTACCTGTCTCCATCTTTTAAGGAGACGACTGATGAAATCAGAAAATCGTCGCTGGGGAGTCGTGTCCTCAGCATGGCTCGGACACCCTGCGATCGGCATCGATGAGTTCGCCGTGCTGTCATATCTCACGACCTATATGGCGCCGGACGGTTCCGGCATCGAGCCTAGCCAGGGACAGATTGCCCGTCAGCTCAAGGTGTCTAGGTCGCGGGTGAATCGGACCATCGCCCACCTCTGCGACGTTGGAATCTTGGTGAAGGAAAGACGCTATGAGTCTGGCGCCGGGGAAGTGGCCTGTCGTTACCGCATCCAGATCCACGCCGACGGCAATGTTGCCGCTGCCGACGTGCCCGTACCCTCTGTGCTCCGTCAGACCTGCGGCAATCGCGATGAAACGGTCAGTCGATCCGACATATCCCTGTCACAAGACGTGACACCCCCTGTATCCGATCATTACACGAATCAGGACTCTAAGATTCATACTTCCACCCCCAGGCGCGTGAGGCCCGAAAATGATTGGTCTTTACAACAAGAGCAGGGCAGGGAAGGCAGCGAACGAACCAGTCTGGAACCAACGCTGGTCGATGAACATTGGGTGCCGACGGCGGCCGATCTCACGTGGGCTGGAAAGCACTGTCCCAATCTCGACATCCTCCGGCACACCCAAGAATATATCACCGGTTGCCGCGCTAAGGGGCGGTTCTACCAGGATCACTCGGCGGCATGGCGAAGCTGGGCGCTGAAGAGTTGGGCCAGACTGCAGCAGTCAAGCGTGACGCCAAGTCATAGAGGCGGCGAAGGGCAGTGGCGGCGCACAGGCAAGACTGCTGCTTCCGCCGCCTCACTGCACGAGAGCAATCTTGCCGCGGCCGACGCCTGCATTGAGAGAATCAATCGTCGCCGGGGAGCCGCATTATGACCATCGTAGCCCTGAGGCGGACAACTTCACTTGCTGCTGCTCCAATTTGCGATCCCGAAGTGCAGATTCAGATCAGCAACGCGCTGTCCTTCGCCGAAGATCCGGCAGCGTTTCTGCCGGATGGTACAGAGCGAGTGGCCAGCTACTTGCCGGCCCTGATCAAGGAAGCGGAGGAAATCATGACACCGGTCGGCCCTTCGGAGGTTCTCCGCTGCTTGGCGGCATTCGCTGCGGATCGTGGCATCTCAATGACGGAGGACGACCTTGCCCTTGATCTCAGTGTCGAAATCATGGGCCTGTGGCCACGCGACCTGTTCAGGCAAGCTATTCGAAGCATGTGGACATCATGGCCTTCGCATTACCGCCGTCTTCCCGATGCCAACGCAATGCTCGAATCGATCAGGGAAGAGATGGAAAGGCGCAGGAAGCGGCTGGGCGATCTCCGACACTTGGCGCTGCGGTTGAGCAATGAATGGAAACAGGAGATGGATAGACGGACCGAGGAGATGCGGGCCTACAGCCGCAGGACGAACCCGTACAGTCTGGAGAAGCTAGCCACTGTTCCTGATAGTCGATCGTCTTCGGTCCCCCAACAATCAACTCGTCTTTAAAACGCTATTTGTTAAATAACTAAAATTTTTAACAAAAAATCGGAGTTCGGGGGTAGTACAGGACACCGGCGCAGGCACATGCGGACATGCTGATCAAAGCAGCCGCATGATAAATGTTGCCACTGGTTCGGTCTAGCGGGCAAGTGTCGGCCAGCAGGGAACCCTGACATACGTCTGGGCCGCCAAGGGCAGCCGGCCTCGCCGGCCCACGGACCTCCGCGACGAGTGGGCCTACATCTTCGGCGCCGGAGCTATAGCGGAATTTGGGTGACGAGGTGATCAGGCGGCGGTGTGTGATGTCGGCACGCTGACCTTGATGCCATCGCGGAATTTGACGCCCCGAATGACTTTGGGCAACTGGTTTTCACCCTGAAGCCGTCGCCAGGTTCTGGATGCTGCCGAGATCAGCTTGAAGACCATGAGCTTGGCGGTGTCCTGGGAAAGCGCGCCCTTGGTGCGGACCGTCCGGTGCCGGACCGTGGCGAAGACGCTTTCTATGGGGTTTGTTGTCCGCACGTGATCCCAGTGCTCGGCGGGAAAGTTGTAGAAGGCCAGCAAGGCATCACGATCTTTGGTCAGGCATTCGACGGCGCCGGAGTACTTGGCGCCGTACTTCTTCTCGAAGGTATCAAGAGCACGCTCCGCCGCTTTGAGGTCGGGCGCCATCCAGATTGCATATTTTCATTGATTTCGGACAGTTGTGTTCATCGAAACCGACCGCTCATGTTCATGGAAACCGGACAGCCGTTTTCATGATTTCGACCACCTGTTTTCAAGCAGGACAGCACACGTAGAAGGCGAGTTGAGCGTCTGACCTCACAGGCGCGGTATGACTGTCTCTTTGGTCCAGTCCAGGGGGACGAAGCATGCCGCGGGAAAGGTCAGACATGCGACGAGTGAAGGAACTTCTGAGGCTGGCCCACGAGCTGGGCTATTCCAAGCGGCAGATCGCGCAGTCGATCCGCATGCCGAAGACGACGGTGAGCGATTACCTGGCCCGCGCCGCGGCGGCTGGAGTTCGCTACGCCGATGTTACCGGGATGAGCGAGGAGGCGGTGGAGGCGCTGCTGTTTCAGCGGGCCGAACTGCCCGGGCAGCGGCCGATGCCGGACTGGCAGTGGGTTTCGGCCGAGCTCGGCAGGCGCGGCGTCACCCTGATGCTGGTCTGGGAAGAATATCGCCAGCAGCATCGCGACGGCTACAGTTACAGCCAGTTCCGGCGCCACTACCTGGATCACACCAGCGCCAGCACCGAACCCCGGATGCGGCGCGAGCATGCTCCGGGAGCAGCCTGCGAGGTCGATTATGCCGGCATGGCGCTGACCATAAGCACGGCCGAGGGACCGCGCCAGCCCAGCATCTTCGTCGGCTGCCTGCCGTTCTCCGGCTATCTCTACGCCGAAGCGACCTGGACCCAGACCGCCGAGGACTGGCTGGCCAGCCATGTCCGCCTGTTCAGCCACCTTGACGGGGTCGTGCCCAAGCTGGTGCCCGACAATCTCAAGACCGGCATCACCCATGCCAGCT
>NZ_JCACHA010000784.1:8247-9561 GCF_059503625.1 Skermanella sp. | reverse complement strand
GTCGAGGAGCTTCACCGCTACGGCATTCTGGACACGTTTCCGGAAGCCGGGTTTGAACGCCTCGTCGATATCGCCACGCGGCTCTTCGCGGCGCCGATGGCCCTTGTCTCACTGGTCGACAGCGACCGGCAGTGGTTCAAGGCGCGGCGCGGGATCGACGTCGCCGAAACGCCGCGATCCTCCAGCTTCTGTGCGCACACCATCATGGAGGATCGCGCCTGCGTGGTGCCCGACACGACACAGGATGAGCGCTTCAGCCGCAATCCCCTGGTCACAGGCGGGCCGCACATCCGCTTCTACGCCGGCGCTCCGCTGGTCACGGCGGACGGCCTCAAGCTTGGAAGCGTGTGCGTCCTGGATACCGAGCCGCGCGACTTCGGAGAGGAGGACCAGGTTAGCTTGAAACACCTGGCCGATATGGCCATGGATGAAATTGAGTTAAGGTTCACCAAGGCGCGCCTCGAGAACAAACTGGCCGAGCGAGCGGCCCTGCAGGCTGAAACCGAGGCGGCGCGGATGCTGCTGAAGGATCTGATTGACCACCTTCCGGTTGGGGTCTGCCTTGTAGACCGCGAGTTGCGGCTGGTCAGCTTCAACCGCACTTTCGTAGAGTTCCTCGACCTGGCAGATGGCTGCTGCAAGCCGGGAGACTCGTTCGAGTCCTTTATCCGCCTCAACGCCGAACGCGGCGATTACGGTCTCGGTGATCCGGCGCGCCTGACCTCGGAACGCATGGACTTGATCCTGGGCCGGGCTTCCCACCGCCTCGAGCGAATCCGGCCCAATGGCCGGGTCCTAGAGATCGCCTGCGAACCGGTGGCCGGGGGCTTCGTGGCCCTTTATACCGACATCACCGAGCAGCGCCAGCGCGAACGGGACCTAGCGGAAGCCAGGACGCGCGCCGAGGCGGCCAGCCAGGCCAAGTCGGATTTCCTGGCGAACATGAGCCATGAGATCCGGACGCCAATGAACGGCATTCTCGGCATGAACGCGCTTCTGCTCGACACCGCCCTTACCCCGGAGCAGCGGCAGTTCGCAGGGGCCGTGCGCGAGAGTGCCGAGAACCTGCTGGTCCTGATCAACGACCTGCTTGACATCTCGAAGCTCGAGGCCGGCCGGATCGAGCTGGAAAGCATTGATTTCGACCTTGATGACGTCACCGGCAGCGTGCTGGACCTCCTTGCGCCGAAAGCGGCGGAAAAGAACATCGACCTCGGCGCCTGGACGGATCCGCTGGTCCCCCGCCGGCTGCGGGGAGACCCGACGCGGCTGCGCCAGATCCTGACCAACGTGGTCGGCAATGCAATCAAGTTC
>NZ_JCACHA010000784.1:0-8237 GCF_059503625.1 Skermanella sp. | reverse complement strand
ACGGAGAAAGGGTGGGTCGAGGTCGGCGTCCGCGTCCTCAGGGGCGGTCCCGACGCGGTCAGACTGTGCGTCGAGGTGCAGGATACCGGCATCGGCATCGGCGCGGCGGCAAGGCAATCCCTTTTCCAGAAGTTCACCCAGGCCGACGCCTCCATAACCCGGCAATACGGCGGTACCGGCCTCGGGCTCGTCATCTGCAAGAACCTGGTCGAGCTGATGGGTGGCGAGATCGGGGTCAAAAGCGAGCCGAGCCAAGGCAGCACCTTCTGGTTCACGGTCGATCTCGCGCCGGCATTGACACAGGCCAGGAATACGGTCTCACTCAAGATAAGCCTTATGGGACTTCGCGTCCTCGTGGTCGACGACGTCGAGATGAACCGTCGCCTGCTCCGCCGCTTCCTAGAGCGGGAGGGCGTCGTCATCGCCGAGGCCGCCGATGCCTTCGACGGCTTCGCGGCCCTTGAGCGGTCCTGGCATCGCGGGGAGCCGTTCGACCTCGTTTTGCTTGATCACATGATGCCGGGAATGTCCGGCACCGCGCTGGCGGATCGCATGCGCCGGCAGGATCACCTGGCGGAAACGAAAATCGTCCTCCTATCCTCCATGACGATCCAGGCCGCCCAGGACCATACGGACACGAGGAGGCCTTTCCTCGACGCGGTGCTGATCAAGCCGATCCGGCAGCAGCTTCTCCTGGAAACCCTGCAGCGGTTATTCGGCTCCGGCGACCGCGACGGAGACAACGGGCCTGAGATCCCGGCCATCGCGTCGCAACAGCCGGGGTTGGCGTGGGAGCTCGCCCCTTCAGCCTTCGGTGAAAAAAAGATACTGCTTGCCGAGGACAACGGAATAAACCGGCAGATCGTGGTCTCGATGCTGGCGAAGCTGGGACTGACCGTCGACATAGCCAGAAACGGCGCCGAGGCCGTCGACGCGGTCCAGCGCTCCAGCTACGACCTCGTCCTGATGGATGTCCAGATGCCCGTCCTTGACGGACTGGAGGCGACCCGGCGCATCCGCGCGCTTACCGGAACCGGAGCCGGAACCCCGATCATCGCCATGACCGCCCACGCGATGAACGGCGACCGTGAAAAGTGCCTGGCGGCAGGGATGAACGACTACGTGGCAAAGCCCATTGATCCGGATGGCTTCATTGCGACGGTCCGATGTTGGCTTCAAGCCGATGTGCCGGAAAGTGCCGGTCGCCTGCAGACGGATGCGGAGGCGCCGATCTTCGATGAAGGGCCGCTGTCGCGCTTCAAAGCCGGCGTTCCCGCGGAGGATTTCGACCGGATCCTGGTGTCCTGGATCGCGAACCTTGAGCAGCGCCTTTCCTCGATAGCGGCGCATGCCGCCGCGGGCGACGGCCAGGCGCTGGGACGGGAGGCGCACAACCTGGCCGGTTCAGCCGGCACGTTCGGCGCCATGCGGCTGGCAGAGGCATCTCGGGAACTGGAAGAGGCCTGTCGAACGGACAACCCGGACAAGGCACAGTCCAGATCCTCGGGCCTGCTGGAGATCGGCAACCAGACCCTGGACGCGTTCCGGGTTTACACCAGATCCAGTCAGTTCTGACCGGTGACAGAGTTGGAAAACCAGCCCTTTCCAACTCTGATCTTCACCCGGTATAGCGGTTCTCCCGCAGTTTGCGTGGAAAACCCGAAAGTGAGGAACTGGAGTTCTTACGGGAGGAGCAACATATAGTAGTACATGCACGAATTTTATCCGATCCCGGACTGCCACATTGAAGAGGTGGGGCATGCTGGTCCGACGGGTCTTCGCATTGCCGTCCAGGGGGCGCATCCTGCTGCTTCCTGTCCAACGTGTCACACGACGAGCCTGTCCATCCATAGCAGATATCGCCGTCATCCGACCGATCTTCCAAGCTTCGGCACGGAAGTCCGCCTTGACCTCCTGGTCCGCCGGTTCTATTGCCGCAACCCGGTCTGCCCACGCCGGACATTCGCTGAGCCTTTGCCGAACCTGCTGGCGCCGCGGGCTCGCCGCACCCGGCGTCTCGCCACCGCCCAAGGCACGGTCGGGGTCACTTGCGGCGGCGAGGCCGGTGCGCGGCTGCTGCACCGGCTCGGCATGCCGGCCAGTGCCGACACCGTGCTGCGCCTCGTGCGCGCCCTTCCGCTGCCCGAGTGCGCGACACCCCGCGTGCTGGGGGTGGACGATTGGGCGCTGAAGAAAGGGCAGACATACGGGACGATCCTGGTCGACCTGGAGGAGCGGCAGGTGGTCGACCTGCTACCCGACCGCACTGCGGAGACCCTGGCGGAATGGTTGGAAGTCCGCGGCCCGATCGAGGTGATCGCACGCGACCGCTCCACCGAGTATGCCCGCGGCGCCGCCTTGGGCGCTCCCGCGGCGGTTCAGGTGGTGGACCGCTGGCATCTGCTCCAGAACCTGCGCCAGATGGTCGAGCGGTGGCTGGGTGGCATCCATGGCCGGCTGCGGGGTCTGCCACTGGTTCCGGGTGCGGAAGCCACACCGCCACGATGCACCCGGGCTTATCGGCGCAGCCGCGCCGAAGCCGCGGCAACAGCCGATTATCGGGATCGGCGCCTGGCGCAGTATGAGGAGGTCCAGCGGCGGTTCGGCGCGGGCGAGAAGTTGCTTGCGATCAGCCGGTCGATGGGGCTGGCACGGGGTACGGTGCGGCGGTACGCCTATGCGCAGAGCTTTCCCGAGCGTGCCGCGCGGGTGCCCGGACCGAGCATTATTGACCCGTATCTCGGTCACCTGGAAGCCCGGCTTGCCGAGGGATGTGAGAACGCGTCGGTGCTGTGGCGTGATCTCAAGGAACTTGGCTTTGCCGGATCCGCCAAGCAGGTGCGCCACTGGCTGAACGAGCGGCGCACCGGACCGGCAAAAACCACGCCGCACAAGTGGCGCTCCGACCACTCAGGAACCGCATCGGACACCGTTCACGATCCTGCCCTTGCCCTGATCTCGCCAAGGCAACTCGCCTGGCTGCTGGTTCGATCGCCGGAAGCTCTCGATGTGCCAGCGACCGCGACGCTCGCCCGGATTGCTCAGGATCCCGAAGTTGGCAGAACCCTCGCCCTGGTCCAAGGCTTCGCCGAGCTGGTGCGAGACTGCGGTATCCACCGCGACAAAGTTCCGGCCAACCCGCGCGCCGTCTTCGGAACCTGGCTTGAGGAGGCCCGGTCCTGCGGTGTTCCGGCCGTCGAGACTTTCGCGACCGGCTTGCAGCAGGATAGGGCGGCGGTCGAAGCGGCGCTTACCATGCCTTGGAGCAGCGGACAGGCGGAAGGCCAGATCAACAAGCTCAAGTTGATCAAGCGCCAGATGTACGGACGCGCCAACTTCGATCTGCTCCGTCGCCGTGTCCTCATCGCCGCTTGAATCCACGCAAACTGCGGGAGATCCCTATACCGGGGGAAGATCACTCCTGCGCAATGCCATGAACGAGAACGATCGTCGCCATGGAGTACCTCATCCGGTTCGCGCTCGGTTCAACGATCTGTCGCTTACACATCCATGGGTAGATTAAGCGCGGATCATCCATCAGCACTGAAGCCAAGCTGCTTCCCGCACCGAGTCGCGGACACTGATGGGACGGCTGAAACTGCAAAGCAAAATTGCTCTAATTTGCTCTCGCGTGCTTCCCCCTTGCTTCCCCGGCCTTAACGACGAACCAAGCCCCAGGAATGGCGAAGGCCAGCAAGTCATTAAACTTACTGGCCTTCAAGATGGTGGGCGTGACAGGGATTGAACCTGTGACCCCTACGATGTCAACGTAGTGCTCTCCCGCTGAGCTACACGCCCATCCCAGTGTTTTGCGAGGCGTTTGGTGCCCCGCTGCGGTGGACGGGTGATTAGCAAACCGTGTGGCGGGTGGCAACCCCCAGATTCACGAAAAAGCAAAAACTTTTGATCCTCCATGGAGGGAGCGCTGGTCAATGTGGCGTGTTCACTATCGCCAGATGACAGAACGACCTGATTCGGCTACACAAGATTGGCCATGGATCGATATTTCGACGCCGAAGCCGACCGGACCCAGGTCTTCGAGATCCTGGCCCCACCGGTACAGACACTGCCGCTGGTATTGGCCTCGCCGCATAGCGGCACGGCATACCCGCCGGATTTCCTGGCCTCATCCAAGCTGGACCCCTTCTCGCTCCGCAAGTCGGAGGACAGCTTCGTCGACGAGATCTTCATGGCGGCCCCGAAGCTTGGGGCACCGCTGATACGGGCGTTGTTCCCGCGCGCCTTCCTCGATGCCAACCGGGAAGCGTTCGAACTGGACCCCGACATGTTCGCCGACGCCCTTCCCGCCTATGTCAACACCCGATCGCCAAGGGTCGCGGCCGGTCTGGGCACCATCGCCAAGGTCGTCGCCAACGGGGAGGAGATCTATCGCAGCAAGCTGCGGTTCGCCGAAGCCCTGGGACGCGTCAACCGGTTCTATCACCCCTACCATGCGGCCCTGAAGCGCCTGGTGGACCAGACGCGCCATCGCTTCGGCTACTGCCTGCTGATCGATTGCCATTCGATGCCATCCAGCGGAAATCCGCCGGAAACGGCGTCCTCGCGGTCGAAGGTCGATTTCGTGCTGGGCGACTGCTACGGCAGCGCATGCTCGCCCATCGTGATGGAAACGGCGGAGCGGACGCTGCGGCAGCAAGGCTACATCGTCATCCGCAACACGCCCTATGCCGGCGGATTCACGACCCGGCACTACGGCCGGCCCCGCCTGGGCGTCCAGTGCCTCCAGATCGAGATCAACCGTGCCCTCTACATGGAAGAGCGGACCATCACGAGAAAGCCCTATATCGGCGAACTCGCCGGCCACATGGAAGAGCTTGTCGGCGCCCTGTCGCGCATCCGCACTCCCCTCCCGGAATAGCCGGCCGACCTTACCGCCCGACGTAATCTGCGGTCCCGGCCTGCCGTTCAGACAAAAAAAGGGCCGTGACGAAAGCCACGGCCCGAGTCTAGGGAGGAAACGCCCAAGAAGTGCGTTACAGGATCGACCGCATCGGAGACGCCATCGATCCCGCACTGCACAATATGCCGACGAGGCCATCGGAAATCAAGAGAAAAAAGAATCCTTCATTGCCGCAACCGGTTAGCCAATAGTAGGCATCGGCAACTATCAGCAAGCTGAACCATTCATGCTGCATCGCAGCATTGAGTTAGGTGAAATTTCGGTGGCGGGAAAGCCGCTTCCGGCGGGGAAACCGGGCCTTTGCGGCGGTCAGAAGGAAGCCCCTGCCGGGGCCGCCTTGTTCCGCAAATTCGAAAAACAAAGGTATGACCACTTTGCATGCCCTCAAGGGTGCGGTGCGAAAAATCTGATCGTTTGCGGTGCGGCAGGACGCCTCACCTGCCGGCTGCCGAGCCCCGCTCGAGCCCTTGCCGAGCCGCCCTTCGGCACCGGCTGAGCATTTTCTTAGGTCCTGCGGCGGTCCGCCCAGCCTTTTCATGCGTTTAGCCTGGGTGTCGATGGATCGGGTAGGCCGCAAGGCCTTGCCGGTCCCTCATATCCGGTTCGATCAGTACAGGCTTCAGCATGACCATCAACGCCCCTGCCCCAGCGGCCGATCTGCCGCAGCCGTCGCCGGACTGGGCGCTCTTCCTGGATTTCGACGGCACGCTGGTGGAGATCGCCGACCAGCCGGACGGCGTGCAAGTAGCCCCGGAACTGCCCGGCCTGCTGGTCCGTCTGCATAGGGCTCTCGGGGGTGCCGTGGCGCTGGTGAGCGGACGCGGCCTGGACGACATCGACAGGATGCTGGGAACGCCGGCACTGGCGGCGGCCGGACAGCATGGGCTGGAACGGCGCGATCCCGCGGGCCGGCGGATCACCGCGACGATCGACCGCGGCGCTCTCGACGAGATCGTCGGCAGCCTCCACACCTTCGTAGCGGACCATCCCGGCACCCGGCTGGAGCCGAAAGGCATGACCGTAGCCCTCCATCACCGGAATGCGCCGGAAGCGGAAGGCGATGCCCGGGCCGTCGTGGCGAGGCTGATGGAGCGCCACGGCGCGGGATTCCACGTCCAGGAAGGCAAGATGGTGCTGGAGGTGAAGCCGAAAGGCTCGACCAAGGGCACCGTCGTCGAGCAGTTCCTGACCGAGCCGCCCTTCGCCGGCCGCACGCCCGTCTTCATCGGCGACGACGTGACCGACGAGGACGGCTTCCGCGCCGTCAACCGGCACGGCGGACACTCCATCCAGGTGGGAACGCGCCTGCCGACGGATGCTACCTGCCGCATCGCCTCGGTCGGCGATCTCCACCGCTGGCTCTCGCGAATGGCCGACGGCCTGGACGGCGCGGCGGGTAACTGACGCGATGAGCGACCTCAACCTTGCCCTGATCGGCAACGGCAGCTTCACGGCCTTGCTCGACCGGCGGGCGCGCATCGTCTGGTCGTGCCTGCCCCGCCCGGACGGCGACCCCGTCTTTTGCAGCCTGCTGAACGGCGGCGACGGCCACGCGGAACCGGAAGCCGGCTTCTACGAGATCGAACTGCTGGGCTGCGCCGGAGCCGACCAGCGTTACCTGCCCAATTCGGCCATCGTCGAAACGATCCTTCACGACGGCAATGGTTCCGCAATCGAAATCATCGATTTCGCGCCGCGTCACCGCCATCACGGCCGCTCGTACCGGCCGATCACGATCATCCGCCAGATCCGCAACCTGCGCGGCACGCCGCGCGTCGTGATCCGGGTCCGCCCCAGTTTCGCCTATGGATCGGTCGCGCCGTCGATCACGCGCGGCAGCAACCATATCCGCTACGTCTCCGCCGACAAGGTGCTGCGGCTGACGACCGACGCGCCGATCGCCTACGTGCTGGACGAGACGCCGTTCGTCCTGGACGACCCGGTGACGCTGCTGCTCGGTCCGGACGAGCCGTTGCGCGCCCCGGTGGACGAGAGCGGCCGCAATCTGCTCAACCTGACGCGTGACTATTGGCGGGAGTTCTCGCGCTCGCTGGCCTTGCCGTTCGAGTGGCAGGAAGCCGTGATCCGCGCCGCCATCACCCTGAAAATGTGCACCTTCGAGGAGACGGGGGCGGTGATCGCGGCGGTCACCACCTCGATCCCCGAGGCGCCGGGCACGGCGCGCAACTGGGACTACCGGTTCTGCTGGGTGCGCGACGCCTATTTCGTGATCCAGGCGCTCAACAGCCTGGGCGCCACGACCACGATGGAGGACTATCTCCACTACATCACCAACATCGTGGCCGGAGCCGGCAAGGGGACGCTCCAGCCGGTCTACGGCATCGCCCAGGAAATGAAGCTGGTCGAGCGCGCCGCCACGGGCCTTGCGGGATACCGGGGCATGGGACCGGTCCGGATCGGCAACGAAGCCTATGCCCAGATCCAGAACGACAGCTACGGCGCCGTGGTCCTGGCCTCCGCCCAGGCCTTCTTCGACCAGCGGCTGGTCCGTCCCGGCGGGGCCGACCTGTTCCATCGGCTGGAGCGTCTGGGCGAGCAGGCGATCCTGCTCTACGACAAGCCGGATGCCGGCCTGTGGGAACTGCGCACGACCGAGCACGTCCACACCTTCTCGTCCGTGATGTGCTGGGCCGCCTGCGACCGGCTCGCCCGCATCTCGGTGCAGCTCCGCCTGGACGAACGGGCCGAGTACTGGAGCGGCCATGCCGACAGGATCCGGGAAACCGTCCTGTCGCGCGCCTGGAACCCCGAACTCAACAGCTTCGTCGACGCCTATCGCACGGACGACAACCCAGGGGGCCAGCCGGTCGGCAAGATCGACGCCAGCCTGCTGCTGATGCACGAGCTGCGGTTCATCAAGCCGCACGATCCCCGCTTCCTCGGCACGCTGGCCGCGATCGAGGCCACGCTGAAGCGCGGCACCATGCTGTACCGCTACGTCCACAAGGACGACTTCGGCTATCCCGAAACCGCCTTCACGATCTGCACCTTCTGGTACATCGACGCGCTTGCCGCGATCGGACGGAAGGACGAGGCGAGATCGCTGTTCGAGCGGATGCTGACCTACCGGAACCATGTCGGACTGCTGTCCGAAGACATCGACCCGGCCACCGGCGAGCTGTGGGGCAACTTCCCCCAGACCTACTCGATGGTCGGACTGATCAACTCGGCCATGAGGCTGAGCAAACCTTGGGAGGAAGCGTTTTGAGCAGACTGGTCGTTGTGTCGAACCGGGTCGCGCCGATCGACGAGGGCAAGCAGTCGGCCGGCGGCCTTGCGGTCGCCGTGCTGGCGG
>NZ_JCACHA010000783.1:8510-9582 GCF_059503625.1 Skermanella sp. | reverse complement strand
ACAGTCAGTCGCGCTGCTGGTGGTGATGTTCTTTTTCGTGCTGCTGTTCAAATACACCACCGATCTGGCGCGCGAACAGATTTCCGGCATGCCGACGCTGGATTTGCACGACACCGGCCGGCTCGCCGGCCGCGCCGCCGGCACCGCGGCATCCATGATCGGCGGCATTGGCACGGTAGCACTAGGCACACTGGGAGGATCAAGGCTGGTCAGGATGTCCGGCTCGACCGCCGGTAATACCATTGCCAGCCCGCCCGTGACCTTGCCCGGCACCGCCTCGTCGGGCAGGTCCGGCGCTGGCGGAGGGCCTGGAATGGGTGGCGGGCCTGGCATGGCGGGCGCTCCCGCTTCCGCTGTCCGCCTGCTGGCCCGCCCGCCGGTCGATGCCACCTGGACCGAGGCCCGCGATCTGCCGAAGTCGGCCACCCGCCTGCTGGAAGCACAGCGCGCCCTGCCACGGCCCCCACGCCAACTGCCGCCCCCCCGTTCCTGACAGGAGTTTGCGATGTTCGGCATCCGTCGCAATCGCTGGAAAGAAGGCGACGAGTACAAGCGCGCCCGCTGGGCCTACGAGGGCCAGGGCGCCGCGGCCACCAAAGCCGCATGGTTTCTCGGCATCGGCCTCGTCGCCATGACCGGGTTTGCCGCCGTGCAGACTCACGACAAGCACCTGCTCGCCAGTCTGGGCGACCTGAAGTTTGTCACCGTCGAAACGAACCGGCAGACCGGCGATGTGGTCAGCGTCTCGATCACAGACGGCAAGCTGATGGTCGATGAAACCAAACGCCGGCAGTTCGTGCGCTACTGGATCACTCTGTGGCGGGCGGTCCCGGCGGATGCCGTGGTTTATAATTCCAACTACCTGTCCGCCCAGGTCTACATGGCGGATCAGGTTTACGGCCGGATTGCCGAGTACATGTCCGCAAACCCGGTCGACAAATTCATCAGGTCGGGTCATGCCCGGATGATTCGGAACGTTCAGGTGACGCCCAATGGCAACGGCACGCGCTACCGGGTGGACTGGATAGAGGCTGTTTTCCGCAACTCCCAGCTCGTGGGACAGATGCCCATG
>NZ_JCACHA010000783.1:0-8500 GCF_059503625.1 Skermanella sp. | reverse complement strand
TCGACCTCGAGCAGCACACGCCCCGAACCGGGGCGGAGGCCGAGGCCAACATCTTCGGGTTCGTCATCAAGGGCTTTTACTGGACGCCCCCTCCGGGTGTCTGATCGCCTCCTTCTCAAGGGCGTTTTCTGCCGGCGTGACTACTGTTATGCTGTAGTTATGTTGAGGAGCTGAGATGAGATTTCGTGCCGCCGTCCTGCTTCTGCCTCTCTTGATGGCGGCGTGCGCGGAGCCGCAGTACCAGCCGCCCCTGCCCACTCTTCCCTCCGCCGCATCCCTGCCGGTGCGACCCGTCAGGCCGCCGTCTCCGGACACGCTGCCCAGGCTGGCGCCGGAAGATCCGGTCAAGGCGTCCTTCGCCGCTCTTAGCGAGGGATTGGTGAAACCCCGCCGGGAGTGGTTCAAGGGAGTGACCTATATGCCGCCCTATCATCCCAACCACAGCTATCTCGTCTACATCCCCGAAGGCGGCGTCTCGACATTCCAGTTCAGTCCGGGAGAAAAGCCCCAGCCGGCAACCTGCTCCGACGGAGGCGTGATCCTGTCGCAGTCGTGGTCGAGCATGGGGATCGGACCGTCGAAGTCCTGGGTGTGGAGCGTCAAGGCCAGGATGACGGCGCCGCGCCAGGACTGCACGGTGACCACCAATCAGGGCCTCTACAGCGTCGTGATCCAGCCAACCACCCGGACGCACATCAGCAGGATCCGCTGGTCGGATCCTTATGGCTTCCTGTCCGAAGCCGATCCCGACGCGCCTGAACTCTGCGCCAGGGCCGACATCAACTACCGGCTGGCCGGTGACGAGGGGTCCTTCGGCCTGCGGCCCGGCGATGTCTCCAACGACGGGTCGCACACCTGCATCCGGTTTCCGCAATCGGCCGGTTTCGACCTGCCGGCGGTCTGGCTGGTCGAGGGCGACAATGAGCGTCCCGCCAGCCCGGCCATGATCGACGGCGCCTATCTGATCGACGGCGTGCCGCCCATCATCGAGTTGCGCACCGACACCGCGACACTCCGCATAGAAAGGGCAGTGCCATGACCAGCACCGGTTTTGTCGAGCCGCCGCGGCAGCTGGACGACCCAAGGCCCCCTGTCGAAACGCTGCGAAAATGGCCGTTCGTCGTCATCGGATGCGCTGCGGTCACCGTCCTGGGCGCCGTCACGATCGGTCCGTCCCTACTCCGCGGCGAACCGGAACCAAAGCGGATCGAGCCGGAGCCGCGCCTGAGCCAGCCACGCCCACTGATCGGCATGCCGCTGGACTATTCCCAGATTGTCCCGCAGCCACCCCCTCCACCGCCCCCGGAACCCACCGCCAAGCCGGCGCCGCAGCCCATCGCACAGCAGGCACCTGCTTCGGCGCCGGGATTGACCGGACAGCGAACGGGGCCGACCAGGGCCGACCTGCTGAGGGCGGCGCGCATGGCCGATCTGAAACCCGTGCCGGTGACGGCCGCCGGCTCAATTGGCGAGGACGAGGTCGGCAGCGGCAATGTCGGCGCTGGCGCCGATCACGGCGGCGGTACCGGCGGCGGTACCGGTGGCAAGCTCTATTCCAGGCATGAGTTGACTGACCCCTTCCCCTGCCAGGTCAATGCCGGCGTGAACATCCCGGCGATGACTGAGCAGCGTATCACCAGCGAGTCACCCGGCACAGTTTCCGCAGTCGTCACGCGGGATATTTGGTCGGCCGACAAGCGATGCCTCGCCATCCCGCGCGGAACCCGCTTCATCGGCCGCTACCAGACGCAGGTAGCGGAGGGTCAGGCCCGCCTGGGGATCCTGTGGACCGGCCTGACCCGACCTCCACCGCGCGGCGACACCATCGACCTCGACGACACCGTGGCCGGCGATCCGGACGGCACGGCGGGCGTGACCGGCGAGGTTAACGGCTTCTTCTGGCGCAAGCTTGGCTACGTCGCCGCCGCCAGCGTCCTGGATCTCGGCCGGACCGCGATCACGGCCGGCGGCGAGGGCGGCGTCGGCGCCGCGGTCGCGGGCATTTTCGCTAACCGCGCGTCTTCGCCCCTGGACGAGTGGGCACGACGTCAGTTAGACATACCGCCCGTGATTCAGGTGGAACCGCGCGAAATCAGCATCGTGCTCGCGCAGCATCTGCCCATGGAAGAGTTCAGGCCGGAGAGATAAGGACCACCATGCCGCAGCGTGACGATAAAGTCGGTGTCCATTTCGGACGGATCAGTCAGGCGACATGGGACAGGATCAACGATCAGCCGGGGGCCATCATCGAAAAGGCGGTTCGTTTGCTTGTCGAGGCCCGGCAACAGAATCGGAGCGTTCACTATCCGGCACCCTTGAAGACCGGCATCGCCAAAAAGGTCTGGCTCACGCCGGAAACTGCGGCGCTCCTCGACGCCCTCAGCGACGAAACCGGACACCGCCGGACGGCGCTGATCCTCGCCGGCCTCGATCTTCATTTCGAGGGTGCTTCATCCGGTGAAGCCGCTCATCCAGCCCAAGGCACCACAGGAAGCAGATGAAGACCAGCGAGACATAGCCGCCCCAGGTCCAGAACGCCGCCTCGTAGGGAGCCAGCGCCTTGTTGATCCCGGAGCAGATCAGCTCGACCAGCAGGAGCATCGCCAGAGGAAACACGAAGCGGTTCATGTCAATCCTCTCCTAACATCCTGGATGTCGGTCGACAACGCGGCGCCAGAATAAACCTCTGCCTCCAGGTTCGCACCTGCCGGAAAGTGGCTGCCCCATGGACAGGAAAGAAAGATCCTCTCGCCTGGGAGGCATTCCCCTGGCTGCTGGAAGCAACCAGGGTGTTCTGCGGATGTGGGCGTCAAGAGGGCTCCACCCATTTTCGCCTGGTTCGGCCGCCGGCACTTTTCCGGGAAATCGGGACTGGGCTGCAAACGGGTCCCTGCGAGCGCTCTTGACGTACAGACGTGTTGGAACTGGTCGGCCGCTCGTTGGCGGGCTCGACCATCGGAGACCGTCGAAATGGCCTCTGCCCCGCTTATGCGCTTCCCGGATACGGTGAACCGTGTCGAGGAGGGTGAGCGACACCGGCTCGGCCCGGTAGATACCACGGCGGCATCGGCCGTGGCCGCCGCGATCATCGACAGTCGGCTGAGGATATACTGTAATGTGCTGTCGGTTTTGATCTGATCGATGATGCGCGGCTTGGCCGATTAAATAAACATGCCCTGGCGGTGCAGGACCTTGTAGTGGTAGGGCGTCATGGCTGGCGCTTGGTCACCCCATAGCCATCAGGCAGGAAAACGATTCCTTCTTCTTCCAGCGCCCGCTGTATGCCTTCTATGGTTTCGGCTTTGGCACTTCTCACCGAAACCACGCCGTTTTCAATCCGCTGGATGGCTTGAAGACCCACCCCTGCCCGCTCGGCAAGCTCCCTTGCCGACCAACGCGCCAACGCCCGGCCTGCCCTGATCTGATCCGCCGAAATCACTAAAGCATCCCCTCTGCGCAAAAATAAGTCTCACATGAATTAAAATAGGTCTTGCAAGACCTATGCTTTAAGTGTTAAATTAGCACCTGTAAGACGTAAGCGCAACGGAGCTTAAAATGCTCAGCAATATAGTCTTCAGCGTCGGCAACGAAAACATCTACATCATTGTAATCCTGAGTCACCTGGATGCCAAGTTCGAGGTGGTCACCGAGCTGACCATCTACTACCCGCACACCGGTCGGTATGAGATCGAGGAAACGGGCCGCGAGATCGCCGACGACGAGGACGAGGCGATTGAGGCCGCGACCGACCTGGAGTGGGCGGCTTTCCCGAAACCCTGGAACGCGTCTTTCAGACCAGTACGTCCCACGCCATCGCCGCGGAGTGACCAGCGATGCTGTTTTTCCGTCACGCCTTTCTCACCGGCCTTCTGGCCGCCGGCTTTGCTCCGGCGGCTCCTGCCCGCACCGCCCCGGGCGTCGTGTCGCCCCAGATGGCCGCCTTGATCGCGGAGTACAAGTGCCTGAGTGCGATCGCGGACAGCGTCGACGAGGCCCGGAACCTCGACGCCTGGACCGACGCCGCGGATGCCGCAACGGCAGCCATGACGGTGCTGGTCAACGAGAGGCCCATCACGATTGCCGACTTCGCGGCCAAGTTCCGCGCGCTGCTCGAAGGGACCAAAGACGACAGCGAATTTCATATTTTGCGCCTGCTGGCTGACAACGCCGACGCCCTTGCGAAGGCCCGATGATGGTCCGGCACGAAATCCCGATCGGCCGCACCGGCAGCGCCGAATACCTGCTCAGGGGCGCCTGGGTCTATCGGCGCACCCCCAGCCTCACCCAACGCTACGACACCTTGGAAGACTTCGTGACTGAGATTCTGACCGGTGCCTTGGGCGACTCCTGGCGCGAAACCGACGAAGGCCGGCGCATCATCGACCGCTTTGTCCCCTGATCCAACCGCCCGGCGCCGGAGGTGCTGCCAACACCCCCGGCTCCGGCTCAACACCGGAGTTCTTCCAAGTGCGAACCCAAAATGCGAACTCAAAAGAACAGCGAAACCTATCCCGCCCAGGTGGCTTTGTCCATCCTGGCCGGTTGTACCCCAAGGCACTGCCGCCTGGAGGTGAGGGCTGGCGAACTGGTCAGCACAGCCGAGCACGGCAGTGCCGTCCGCGTCGCTCTGACCCGCAAAGCTGGGAGCGCGAACCATGGCTGAGCGACCGAGTTTTGGCCTGATCGTCACCGATCCCGACGCGCACAGCGCGCGGGTTGTCCGCCATCAGCGCCACCGCCTGTCCCGCGACAGCTTTTGAGGAGCCGGAACCATGACCTACCGTCTCACCCCGGCACAGCGGTGCGTTCTGGCCGACTGCACCCGCACCGCCATCGTCGGCTGGCTGCTGACCGATCCGGACTGCGATCAATTCGCCCGGCGATGGGAGTACAGGGCAACAACCATCCTGGGGTTCAGCTTCAGCCGCTTCACGACGATGGCGATGAACCACCTGGGCAACGACTATCACCCCGGAAGCGTCGTTCCCAATTGCTGCTTCCCGCTGTCGATCGCCGAAGTCTCGGCGCTGGCGAACGACATCGAACTGGAGCTGGCGACCGACGACCAACTCTATGCGGCCGGCATCATCGCGGCCCACAGTCCGTACGGCCAGCCGGACGTTTGCTCGCGCGACTGGCGGACTTATGTCACCATGCTGGAGGCTCTGGGCCTGTCCATCGATCACGGTCCCTGCCCCGGCGGCTGGCGCCATCTGGTGCGCGATCGGCTCCAACCCTTCCGCCGGGCCGTCGCCGCATCTGTCACTGTAGCGGCGGAGTAACCAGCATGGAAAACAAGCACCCTCTGCTCGAAACCGGCCGCATGGCGCGGCTTGGTTGCTTTGCGGCCCTCCCCGGCTCCGGCCCGACTGGTGCGATCTGCTCCCGCTGCGCCCTGCTCGACCCAGACGGCTCCAGGTTCGTGTGCCGCAAGTACCGCATGCTGACCGGCCGCAAGGGCAAGCCGATCCCGCCGGGTACCGCGGCCTGCCGTTACTTTGAGCCGCAGAACACTTTCGCCGCGCCAACCAACCGGAGGCGGTAGATCCAACATTCGCGTACAGTTCGAGCGAGGCGAGTAACGGCGGGTGCGCGGCTTCCCAACCACACCGGCCAAGGGCAGGGACATCCCTGCCCTTTCCGCGTGCCGGGGCGAGTCAGCCGTCTTTGCTCGTCGTCGGCTTACCATTCAGAGGCTTCTGACGGTTCATCAAACTTGCCTGAACACCCCGGTGATCGCACCGCCGAGGAAACTCTCGACGGCATCCCTGGCCCGTTTGCCAATCGAGCGTGTTGCCGATCCTCAAAACCGTCTCCTCGGCGCCGAAGTGGCCAGCGGCCGGGCGGCACCGCCGATCGCTAAATCGCGGGCAAAAACCACCAGGCTGGAAAGAGTGCTCTTGGATCGCGCTGGTTGATGCCGAGGTCAACCGTAAGCCAAAGTTCTCGACAGGCGAGGCCGCCATCGAGTGATCGACCGGTTCGGCGTGTCTGAACGTCAAGACAATTTGCGGCTCGCCTGGAGCCACGCGCAGGGTGTCGAGCCGGGCAGCGGATCGGGGTTTTCCATCCCGAGCATGGCGAAGCCGAGCTATTAATTGTCTTGACGCCCACAGGACCAATACCTTGTTGGCATATTCCCGGCGAGGGGTCGTTTTCTTCGTAAGTTGTCAATGATACCTGTTACAGGGTGCGATCCTCGGAGGCGCCCGCCCCCGTCAGCTCGAGGTGCTCCGTTATCGCGCGGCCTCCGCCGCCAGCTCACGAGCATCGGCGGAGAGGACACGCAGGACATAGAATTCGGTGTCGTTCTCGGTGGCCGGGATCAAGGCCTCGAACTTGGCGTGGTACTCGGCCATATCGGCGGGGCGCTGGTCGAGCAGGGCCTCGAGCGCGCGGCTCTCCAGATCGCCCGCTGCGTCCTGGGAGACTGGGTCCGTGACATCGTCGGCGCGGCCAGGATTTCCGCACAGCGCCGGTCGTCGCCAATGAAGTGCACCATCTGCCCACGGTTTTTGCTGCTCTCAAGGTGGATGGCTAGGGGTGAAGCCCTTCCTGCTCGACAATTGCGCTCGCCATCGACAGCACTCACCGCGCCAGGTTCTCCCTGGCGATGGCTGCCACTGGAACGTGCGTCAGACCTGACGCATAGGGCTTACCGCTTTTTTGAAACTCAGGTCGTAACCTCCTGTTAACGACAATGGCTACATCGTTCATGACCCGTTTTGAAGGTTGCGCTTCATGTCGCCCGCCGCTCTACCCAGCCCCAGCAGCAAGCCCTCTGCTGTTGCCCGTATTCTGATCTGCGAGGACGATCCCTTCATCGCCCTGGGCTGGGCCGGGCTGCTCACCGATGAAGGCTACACGGTGGTCGGTCCGGCGTACAAGGCCGAGAAGGCTTTGGAGCTGGCGTACCGACATCTGCCGACCCTGGCGCTGATTGACATCGACCTGGGCGGAACCATCGACGGCATTTCCGTCGCTGCCGAGCTGGCTCCTCTGGGTGTGTCTGTCATTTTCCTGACCGCCGACTACCAGAGGGCGGGTGTGGAAGGGCGTGAACTTGCCGCGGATATTCTGATCAAGCCGGTCGTGGAGGACACCGTTCTGCAAGCGGTTGCCTCAGCCCTTCAGCGGAAGATGATCAGCGTCGGCGGAAATGCCCTGTCCGCTTGACAGGTCCGACTTGGCCTTCCGTTAAGCCGGAAGGCGCTTTGCTGGCCCGAGGGTGTCGAGAGGCATACGTGCAGGTATCGGTCGGCGCCGCATTCTGCTGATTAAGGCTCCTCCTGGGGTTCGGGACACTGGAAAGGTGAGTATTTCTACAAGGCGGGCCGCCGGCCTGGCCCCCCGTGCCGACTAGCTGAGCGTACCCGATGCGGCCGAATGCTGAAGAGGCGGCACCGACGGTGCCAGGCAGCTCGGGGCTGGAAAGCGCATCTCTACGCATACGCCGGCATCGCCCGTTATCAGAACCGTGCCGCTGAGCTGAGTAGCGAGCCGGTGCACCAGCTGTTGCCCAAGACCACGCCCGGGCGGCTGGTCCTCATTCAGGCCGACGCCATTATCCCGAACCCGCAGAATGAATGTGTCGGCCCGCTGAACAAAGCTGATCTCGATTCGCCCGGACTGGGCCCCGGGAAAGGCGTATTTCAGCGCGTTGGTCAGCAGTTCGTTGATGATCAGCCCAAGGGGCAGGGCACACTCAAGCGTCAGCGTAACCCGATCCAGCTGTTCTGTGATCGTGATCGGCCGCTCACCCACCAGCGCAGTCCGCAGATCGTCGACCAGGCTGGACAGAAAGTCGTGAGTGTCAACGACCGCGGTGCTGTCGTGGTGGGACAGCCGATCATAAACCCGGGCCAGCACGGTGATGCGCTCCATCGCCACTCCCAGTGCCTCCCGGGCTTCCGGACTGCTGGTCTTGTGGCGCTGCAGCGACACCAGCGAGGTGAGGATCTGGAGATCGTTCCTGATGCGGTGATTGACCTCGTGAAGCAGCAGGTCCTTCGCCCGCTCGGCCGCCCGTGCCCGTTCCATAGCCCGTCGCAGCGCCCCGGTCAGTCCGGCGATCAGCCCGCCGATCCCGACATAGAAGCCAAGCGAGACAGCGACATGAGTGTTGAGGGTGAGGGTGCCTACGGGTTCGACAAAGAAGTAGACTACCAGCCCGGCACTCAGGAGGGTGGCGTACAAAGCGGTACCGGTATTGAACAGCACGGCCGCTAGGAAAACAGCCGGAACAAAGAGCAGAAAAGGTGACGCAGTAAGAAGGCTGCCCAGCATCATGCGCACAGCGCAGACCATCAGGACCAGGAGAGTTGTCAGGCCATAGCGAGCGGCAAATGGCAATCGGCTGGTAGTCGAGGTCCTGAGAAGAAGTGCTTCCATCATGTGCCTCATGCCCACCTGTTAACGACACCATACTAGCGGCCCAGGAAGCGGCACGCCCACAACAATCATCATGTCGTGGAGCAACGAAGCGCCCAGCACCTCATGA
>NZ_JCACHA010000782.1:0-9610 GCF_059503625.1 Skermanella sp. | reverse complement strand
GAGGGCATGGAACGGTCGGTCAAGTCGGGCATGGCCAAGCAGGCGACGATCGTCCACTACGATCCCGAGAACTTCAAGCATCCCAAGCGCTTCGACTGCATCTTCGCCAAGGAGGCCTTCTGCTTCGTCAAGAACCGCGAAGGGCTGCATGACGGCATCGAACTGAGCCTGAAGCCGCGCGGGCAGTTGCTGTTCACCGACTATGTCTTCGACAAGGAGGAGCCGCGCTCGGCGGCGGTCAAGGACTGGATCGCGAAGGAGCCTGTCGAGCCGTTCCCGCTGACCATGCAGCAGACGATCAGTTCGCTCCAGCAGCGCAACCTGGATATCCGGATCAACGAGGACATCACCGACGCGCACCGCACGCTGATACTGGCGGCCATCCAGTCGCTGACGGAGTTCCTTACCAACCGGAGTCTGGATCACGATACCAAGCTGGCCGTGGTCGAGGAGGTCGAGCAGTGGGCGAGGCGGGTCGCCGCACTCCAGAGCGGGTTGCGGGCCTACCGGTTCTTCGCGCTGAAGCTGGCCGACGGTTCGGAGGGCTGAGTCCGGAATTCGCTTCGCCCTACACGCCGAAATACAGGCGCTTATTGACATTGGGCGCCCGTATCCATATTTTCCGCCGCTCTTGTGACTTAGCCTCCGATCTAGCCTCTTTAGGACTTGAAACGATGAAGATCGTCAACTCGCTGAAATCCATGAAGACCCGGCACAAAGCCTGCCGCGTGATCCGCCGCAAGGGCCGCGTCTACGTCATCAACAAGCAGAACCCCCGCTTCAAGGCTCGCCAGGGCTGAGCGTGCGAAACGGGAGAGCCCGTATCTCCGGGAGGTGACCGCGCCGATGCTTCCGGCGCGGTTTTGCTTTTTGGGGCCGAGGTTTTTCGAGCCAGTTTTTTTGGGCAGTTTTCCGACCCAGCTTTTCGAATTGGGGAGCTGCCGGTTCCTCTCCTTCGACAGTGCTCTTGTTCCTTAAAGTGGTGATACCACTTTACTTGACGGCCATAATTTTCCACATTGGCTATCACATCAGAACAAGAGACGTGACGGCGTCGATTCCGGTTATCGGATCATGAGCTGTCCGCTGGAGGAGGGACCACGGCATGAAGATGCCCACGCCAGACGCTTCGGTGCTCGCCCGCCGGGTCGAGATCGCAAACGCGCTCAGGGCCATCGTGCCGGGTGAAGGCGTCATCGTCGAACAGGACGAGATGCGCGTCTACGAAACAGACGCCTTGACCGCCTACCGGCAATTGCCGATGATCGTCGTCCTGCCGAAAACGACCGAACAGGTTTCCCAAGTCCTCAAATACTGCAACGAGATCGGGATCAAGGTCGTCCCGCGCGGAGCCGGCACGTCGCTGTCCGGTGGAGCGCTGCCGCTGGCCGACGGCATCATCCTGGGGCTCGGCAAGTTCAACAAGATCCTGGATATCGACTACGGCAACCGGACCGTCACGGTCCAGCCGGGCGTGACCAACCTGGGCATCACCAACGCGGTGGCGCATGAGGGCTTCTATTACGCGCCTGACCCCAGCAGCCAGATCGCCTGCACGATCGGCGGCAACATCGCCGAGAACTCCGGCGGGGTCCACTGCCTCAAATACGGGTTGACCACCAACAACGTCCTCGGCATCGAGATGGTGCTGATGAACGGCGACGTCGTGCGCCTGGGCGGCAAGCACCTGGATTCGGACGGCTACGACCTGCTCGGCATCATGACCGGCTCCGAAGGGTTGCTGGGCGTCGTGACCGAGGTGACGGTGCGCATCCTGAAGAAGCCGGAGACGCTGCGGGCGGTGCTGATCGGCTTTCCCAGCAGCGAGACCGGGGGAGACTGCGTCGCCGCCATCATCGCGGCGGGCATCATCCCCGGCGGCATGGAGATGATGGACAAGCCGGCGATCCACGCGGCGGAGGAGTTCGTCCATGCGGGCTATCCGCTGGACGTGGAGGCGATCCTGATCGTCGAGCTGGACGGACCGGAGGCGGAGGTCGACCATCTGATCGGCGAGGTCGAGACGATCGCCCGCAAATGCGGCGCGGTGTCGATCCGCGTCAGTTCGTCCGAGGACGAGCGGATGGTGTTCTGGGCCGGGCGCAAGGCGGCTTTCCCTGCGGTAGGCCGGATCAGCCCGGACTACCTGTGCATGGACGGCACGATCCCCCGCAAGGAACTGCCGCTGGTGCTGAACCGGATGGCGGAGATGTCGGAGCGCCACGGTTTGCGGGTCGCCAACGTGTTCCATGCGGGCGACGGCAACCTGCATCCGCTGATCCTGTACGATGCCAACAAGCCGGGCGAGTTGCAGGCGGCGGAGGACTTCGGCGCGGATATCCTGAAGCTGTGCGTCGAGGTCGGCGGCGTCCTGACCGGCGAGCACGGAGTCGGGGTCGAGAAGCGCGACCTGATGATCCATCAGTTCACCGAAACCGACATGAACCAGCAGCAGCGGGTCAAGTGCGCCTTCGACCCCGACGGCCTGCTGAACCCCGGCAAGGTGTTCCCGCAGCTTCACCGGTGCGCCGAACTGGGCCGCATGCATATCCACCGCGGCCAGTTGCCGTTCCCCGATCTTCCGCGCTTTTAAGGGCTGGCATGACGACTCATTTGAAGCCGGCGGACGCGGCGCAGGCGCTGGAAGCCGTCCGCTGGGCCATCTCCGAGGAAACCCCGCTGGAACTGGTGGGGCACGGGACCAAGCGGGCGCTTGGGCGACCGTTCCAGGCGACCCACACGCTGGACGTATCGGACCTGTCGGGCCTGAAGTTCTATGAACCGGCGGAGCTGGTGCTTTCGGCACAGGCCGCGACGCCTTTGGCCGAGCTGGAAGCGCTGCTGGACGAGAACCGCCAGCAATTCGCCTTCGAGCCACCCGATTTCGGTCCGCTGCTCGGCGGCGAGGCCGGCAAGCAGACGATCGGCGGCGTGGTGTCGTGCAATCTGGCCGGTCCCCGGCGGGTCAAGGCCGGGGCGGCGCGCGACCACTTCCTGGGCTGTCAAGCGGTCAGCGGTCGCGGCGAGGCCTTCAAGGCGGGTGGCCGCGTGGTGAAGAACGTCACGGGCTACGACCTGCCGAAGCTGCTCGCCGGGTCTTACGGCACGCTGGCGCTGCTGACGGAAGTCACGCTGAAGGTGCTGCCGGCGCCGGAGGACACCAGGACGGTGCTGATCCGGGGGCTGGACGATGCGACGGCGATCCGGGTCATGGCGCTGGCGCTGCAAAGCCCTTACGAGGTCGCGGCGGCGGCCCATATCCCGGCGGCCCTGGCGGGAGGAGTCGGAGTCGAGGAACTGGGCAGCGGCGTCGCGGCGACGGCGATCCGGCTGGAAGGCTTCGGGCCGTCGATCGAGTACCGGGCCGGCAAGTTCCGCGACCTGTTCCGGGACTTCGGCGGCGTCGAGTTCCTGGAGCGGGAGCCGTCGCTGGCGTTCTGGACTGCGGTCAGGGACGTCAAGCCGTTCGTCGCCAACCCGGAACGGCTGGTCTGGCGCTTGTCGGTGCCACCGGCGGATGGGGCGCGGGTGGCGGCGGACATCGCATCGAGGATTCCGGCGGAGGCCTATTTCGACTGGGGCGGCGGGCTGATCTGGCTGGCTGTCGATCCCGCGGTCGAGCGGGCAGGGCAGGAGGTGATCCGCGAGGCCGTAGGCCTCGGCGGCGGCCACGCGACGCTGATCCGGGCGCCCGATACCGTCAGGGCCTCGGCGGACGTCTTCCATCCCCAGGCAGCGACGCTGGCGGCCTTGTCGGCGCGCGTCAAGGAATCCCAGGACCCCAAGCGCATCTTCAATCCCGGCCGTATGTACGCCGGGGTCTGAGGGGGAGAACCGCCATGCAGACCAATTTCACTCTGGCCCAGCTTACCGACGCCGATACGCGCGAATCCGAAAAGATCCTGCGCGCCTGCGTCCACTGCGGCTTCTGTACCGCGACCTGTCCGACCTATGCCCTGCTGGGCGACGAGCTGGACAGCCCGCGGGGCCGGATCTACCTGATCAAGGACATGCTGGAGAACGACAAGCCGGCGACCGATCAGGTGGTCAAGCATATCGACCGCTGCCTGTCTTGCCTGTCGTGCATGACCACATGTCCGTCCGGCGTGCATTATATGCACCTTGTCGACCATGGCCGCGCTCATATCGAGAAGACCTACCGCCGCCCTGCCTCCGAGCGCCTGATGCGCAAGATGCTGGCGACGGTGCTGCCGCGTCCGGGCCTGTTCCGGATGGCCCTGATGGCGGCCAAGGCGGGGCGCCCGGTGGCCGGCGTGATGCCGGCCAAGCTCAAGGGCATGCTGGCGCTGGCGCCGAAGAAGATCCCCGGTCCCAGCCCCGTGGACAAGCCGCAGGTGATCCCGGCGGAGGGGACGCGGCGGAAGCGGGTCGCGATCCTGAACGGCTGTGCCCAGCAGGTGCTGAACACGGCGATCAACGAATCGACGGTGCGGCTGCTGACCCGCCACGGGGTCGAGGTGGTGGTCGCCAAGGGCGCCGGGTGCTGCGGCGCGCTGACCCATCACATGGGCCTGACCGGCAACGCCCACGGCTATGCCCGCGCCAATATCCTGGCGTGGACCAGGGAAATCGAGAAGGGCGGGCTGGACGCCGTCGTCGTCAATACGTCCGGCTGCGGAACCACTGTCAAGGACTACGGCTTCATGTTCCGCGAGGACAAGGAGCTGGCGGACAAGGCGGCCCGCATCTCGGCGCTGGCGAAGGACGTGACCGAGTTCATGGCGGAGCTTGGCCTGGGCGAGCCCGTGGTCGAGACGGGGCAGGTGGTGGCCTACCACTCCGCCTGTTCGATGCAGCACGGCCAGAAGATCAAGACGCCGCCGCGCTCGCTGCTGGGGAAGGCGGGGTTCCAGATCCGCGAGGTGCCCGAAGGCCACCTGTGCTGCGGCTCGGCCGGTATCTACAACCTGGTCCAGCCGGAGATCGCGGGGGAGCTGCGCGAGCGCAAGGTCCGCAACATCGAGAGCACCAAGCCGCAGGTGATCGCGGCGGGCAACATCGGCTGCATGACCCAGATCGGCTCGGGCACGGCCATTCCGATCGTCCACACGGTCGAGCTGCTGGACTGGGCGACCGGCGGTCCGCTGCCGGAAGCGTTGAGGGGGAACCCCGACTTCGCCGCTCGCCCGAAGGCGAAGGCGGCGGAGGTGCAGGCGGCGGAGTAGGAAAAGCCTGGTGATCGACTGCTGGAAGGATCAAATCGCCGGTACGCGGAGCAGTCGTTCATCGAAAATGAATGTGCTTGTGCCAACAACTTCAATCTTATGAGCGTCGGGATGTTCTGGATTGATCAACACGTTGGTTTCGACCGGTACGATGACCGATGGCACCAGAAGGATTGCTGAACGTCGTTCCTTGAGCCAGCGCGTGCCGAACTCTCGTGATGAGTGCTCATCTGTCAGGATTGGGTCCCCTGCTCGGACCTTTTCAGCCGAGAGCGCTATCTCACCAGGGATTTGGATTTCGATCAGGTTGAAACCGTCAGGGATATCGACCTGATCGATATCGAGGTGGACCAGGATTTCCAGCAGTGCCGTGGACGCGCTCGCGGCGGCATAGACGATCGGATGCCCTTTCCCGTGCCAGCGACCAGACACATGTAAGCCGCCGATCCCTTGAAGATCGGTGAAGCGGCTGAGACGCCAGACGATCAATTTCAGGCAGCCATTCCATGCTCGATGCGGGTAAGCATGTTCTCGACTTCTCTGCCGCCGTACTCGGTGATGAGCATTTCGACGCAGGTCTTACCATTGAATGCCTTCTTCGGCTTTCTCAGCCAGCGCCAGGCTTTTTCAGGGTTGCCGAAAACTTCCTTGGCACGGACAGCGGTACGGATCAGCCGAATCGCGCGGTCGCTTTCGTCGACGCTTAGAATAGGAGACGGGGTAAGCTCGCCCTGAAAGATGAGATCAATAGCTTCTTGGGGCGTGTAACCAGCTTCCTCGACTTGGCTAAGCGCACTTGCCGGCAAACCGTCGATTGCGGCGTTAGCCAGATCAAGGTCGTCGAATCCGGCAATACGCGGAGCCACCTGCTCAGAACCTGTGTGAACAGATGAGCCTAAATTTTTTTTCAGAGTGTCCTCGGACACGTCGAATAGGCCGGATTTGGCCGAAGGAATCGCTTGAGCAGTCGCCAGTCCAGATAAAATTTTATGGAGAGAGGCAGTCGATCCCCATTTTACTCTGTCTTTAATATATGCTGCGAAGGCACCCCTCAAAGAGGCTGTCCGATCTATTGCTGCAACCACATTTCTATCCATGAGGATATCTTCAATGGATATAGATGTCCCCATTCTCTTGTGATCAGACACATACTCCACCACACCGTAGCGCTTGCGCTCCACAGTGTAATGTTTGACGTACCGGCTCGGTTGCTGGCTTTTCCCAGGCAAGATATGGCCCTTACTGTATCGTGCGAACAACTGCGCCCAAACGGAGTATGGGCGTTTCGCGTAGGTCCGTAAAGGGGATGTCGTGAGATCAGGGCTGGGCGCGGGACGCCTGTTGGGCTGACCGGCGGATCGCGCCGGTTGCGCCGGCCGGTGGTGGATCGTACACATGGAGCGTACATATCGGAGATCGGGTTATCGGAAATGCGGAAAGATCCGCATGGCGGGGAAGCTTTGGACGGCGATCACGGGCAACGGGCGACAGGTGGTGCCGGCGGCGGCCGGGCGAAGGCGGATGCGGCGAACCCGGTGCAGGCACTGAGCCGCGCGCTCGACCTGCTCGAATCCATCGCGGCGGCGGAAGCGGGGCTGGGACTTGGGGAACTGGGACAGGCGACCGGATTGCCGCACAGCACGGTCCACCGGCTGCTGAAGAGCCTGGAGCAGCGGCACTACGTCGTCCATGACGAGGATCGCGGGCGCTGGTTCATCGGCGTGCAGGCGTTCAGCGTCGGCGGCGCTTTCCTGCGCGGGCGGAACTACGCTGCGCTGGCCCGGCCGATCATGCATCGGCTGATGGAAGAGGCGGGCGAAACCGTCAATCTGGCGGCGGAGGACCGGGGCGAGGCCGTGTTCCTGGCCCAGGTCGAATGCCGCCAGATGATGCGGGCGCTGTCTCAGCCCGGAATCCGGGTGCCGCTGCACTGCTCCGGCGTTGGCAAGGCGCTGCTGGCCGCCCTTCCGGAAATCGAAGCTGGAGAAGTGCTGGCGGGAGGACGGGCGGTCGGCCTGACCGGCAAGACGATTACCGATCGGGAAAGCCTGCTGCGGGAACTGGCCGCCAGCCGTGAACGCGGCTACGCGATCGATGACGAGGAACATGCCGTAGGACTGCGTTGCGTGGCCGCAGCCATTCATGACGAGCATGGGAGGCCTCTGGCGGCGCTGTCGATCTCCGGCCCGACGGCGCGAATCCCGAACGAACGGATACTGGCGCTGGGCGCCCTGGTGGCGCGGGCGGCGGCCGACGTCACGGCGGCGGTGGGCGGCAGGGCGCCCGGCGGCTAAGGCGTCGGGGCTAAGACGTCAAGGTGCGGGGTCCGGCGGTGCCGTGGGTGCTTCGGCTTCGGCGGCGATGCTGGCCTCGCGGCGGCGGCGAGCGGAGTGATAATGCTCCAGCACCCAGTTCAGGTGGGCGGTCATGGCGGCAGCCGCCGCGTCGGGCTCATGGCGGTCGATCGCGCGGTGGATCGCCCTGTGCTGGGCCAGAACGATCCTGTCCTCGCTGCGGTCGAACAGCTCGTGCCGATGGAATTCCAGCATCTGGGTCAGGGTGTCGCGGATCACCGACAGGATGTGCATGTAGATCGGGCTGCCGGCGGCCTTGCCGATGGCGATATGGAAGTCCACGTCGTCGGTCGCCCGCAGCTTGCCGCGCGACGGCTGCGCCATGGCGACGACCGTCCGGCCGATCTCGGCCACCTGTTCGGGAGTAGCGTTCATGGCGGCCCGGCGGGCCGCCCATGACTCCAGGATGACCCGGATTTCCGCCAGATCGTAGAGGTTGTCGAACTTGATCCGGATCATCTCCGTCAGGGCCGGGTCCATGTCGCCGGCGGTGGAGAGCACGCGCGTCCCTCCCCCCTGGACGGCGGTCAGGAACCCTTGCGTCTTCAACTGCTGAAGGGCGGCGCGGACCGACACGCGGCTGACGCCCATCTGTTCGGCAAGCTGACGCTCCCCCGGCAGACGCTGGCCGGGAGTCAGTTCGCCGTGGGCGATCATGTCGAGGAGTTTAGCCGCGACCCTGTCGGAAACCCGGTCTCCGCCGTACTTGGCTACAGGTTCGGTCGCCTCGCTCGCTTCGGTCAATTACGCCTTCCTCCAGGTCGTTTCTTCTCGATACGGTCTGACATGGTAGTACCAGACGAGTATCCGCGCCAGAGCGTTGCGGAACCCGTTTCGGCATTTTGAATCAATTTGGTGGGAAAGCAACATGGTGCTGGTGCAGCATTCGGCAAAAGAAAGTTTATGTCCCGTGCCGAATTTGGCATCGATGAGGTCACTATACTCTATAAGTCTTCTAACTATTCTGTTGCCGAGTATTTCACCGGCTGCCCCGGCGGGCCAGGAAGATGCCGGCGAGGACGATGGCGGCGCCGGCCGCCTGGAGGAAGCTCAACGGTTCCGACAGCAGTATCCAGGCGAAGACGGCTGCGGCGGCGGGCTGGAGGAGTAGGCTGACGGAGGAGAAGGCCGGCGGCAGGTGGGCGAGTGCGTAGGCGATCAGGCTTTGGCCTCCGGCGTGGCTGATGACGCCGAGGGCGGCCAGGACTGCCCAGCCGTAAAGTGTGGGCGGAGCCAGGCTTTCGCCGGAGAGCAGGGCCAGCGGGAGCAGGGTCAGGCCGCTGACCAGACCGGTCCAGGTCATGATCGTGGCGGTCGAGAACTCGGCCCGCAGGCGTCCGACCGACAGGATGTAGCCGGCGTAGAACATGGCGGTGACGATGCCGAGCGCGTCGCCGAACAGATGGCTGGAGCTGAGGTTCATGCTCTCGCCCATCAGCACGATGGCGCCGCCGATCGCCAGGGCAAGGCCGCCGATGAAGGTGCGGGAGAAGCGCTGCTTGTAGACCGCCCAGGCGACCAGGGTTACGAAGATGGGGGCGAAGTTGGCGAGCAGGGTGGAGTTGGCGACCGAGGTGAACTGGATCGACCAGTGCCAGACCGCCAGATCGCCGGCGAAGAACAAACCGGCCCAGATCAGGCGCAGGTAGTCGCGCCGGCTCGACGGGCGGCGTGGCGGGTTGGCGCTCCGGCTTTCCAGCACCATCCAGGCGAAGACCACCGGCATCGCGAAGCCGATGCGCCAGAAGGCGGTGGCGACCGGGCCGATCTCGCTCAGGCGGACGAAGATCGGCGATAGGGCGATGCCGAGCGCGCCGACCAGGAGGGCGATCAGGGCGACGCGGGCCTTGGCCTCGGAGGCGGCGGTGTCGTGACGAGCCGGGTCGGCGCTGGCGGCGGGCGGATTGGTGGGCATTGCTGTGCTTCTGAGTGGGGCTGTGCTGGCGGTACGTCCCCATGGACACCGGATCGGCGGGTTTGGCAAGGGCCTGCGGGATCGGCGGGGGAGGATCGGACCGATTGTGTCGTACGGGGCATTTCGCCGCGGCCCGTTTCGGGTATAGTGCGCGC
>NZ_JCACHA010000781.1:0-9633 GCF_059503625.1 Skermanella sp. | reverse complement strand
CGTCCGCTTCCTGCTCGCCACGGCGCGCATATCCTCGGATCTGGCAGAGTCCGTGATCGCGCCGGTCCAGCCGAAGTTCGAGCGACCGCGCCCCGCGTTGCCCTGGGTGGACGTTCAGCGCCTGCTCCAGGCGGTGGATACCTCCACGGCACGGGGGCTGCGCGACCACGCGCTCCTGCTGATGATGAGCACCTACGGCTTCGGAGCCGGCGAGGTGATCCGCCTGCGGTTCGATGACGTCGACTGGAATGCCGCCACGCTCAGGGTCGTGCGCCCGAAGACCGGCGTCGCCTTCACGCTGCCGCTGTTGCCGGCCGTCGCCAAGGCGCTGGCGTTCTACCTGCGCGACGGTCGGCCGCCGAACACCCTGACCAGACACCTCTTCGTGCGGATGAAGATGCCGTTCGGCCCGCTGAGTTCTTCTTCGCCGGTCCGCCATATCGTCATCAAGCATGCCAGGGCGGCCGGGCTGGACGCACCCTATCTCGGCAGCCACGTGCTGCGCCACTCGAACGCCGCCCGCCAGGTCGACCTGGGCATACGCCCCCAGGTGCTCTCCGACCTGTTGGGCCATCGTGATCCAGAGTCGATCTCCGCCTATGTCAGGATCGCCACGGAGACGCTGCGCGACATCTCCCTTCCGGTGCCGCGATGACGCTCGTCACCGCCGCCGAACTGGCCCGCGATGCCGAAGAGTTCCTGCGCTTCAAGCGGGCGATGGGCATTGCCTACCAGCGTGGCGAGTTCGTGCTCGCCGGCTTCGTTCGCTTTGTCGCGCGGCATTGGGGCGAGCGGGGTGAGGTGGCGCTCGACGAGGCGGTAACCCGGTGGTGCGCGCGCATCGCCGGCCGCAAGGCGGTGACGCTGGCCAACGAGTTCGGCGTCATCCGGCAGCTTTGCCTGTACCGGCGCCGGCGCGATCCGTCGAGCCATGTGCCGGAACAGGCCCTGGCGCCAGTCAAGGAATCGGTCTTTCTGCCCTACATCTTCAGCCATGACGAGGTGCGCCGGATCCTGACGCTGGCCGCGTCCCACCAGGGCCGCTTCATCGGGGCCTCGATGCTGCGCACCCTGATCCTGGTGCTCTATTGCACAGGCTTGCGGTTGGGCGAGGCCGTCCGGTTGCGGATGGCCGACGTCGATCTCGACCAGGGGACCTTGATGATACGGCACAGCAAGGGCCGGTCGCGGATCATCGCCATTCGCCCCGACCTTGTGGCCGAGCTTCGTCGCCATGTCGCCGAGCGGCGCCGGCTGCTGGACAAACGCCGTCAACCCGATCCGGAGACGTTCTTCCTGCGGCTGAACGCGGCGCCCCTGACGGTCACCTCGGCATCGCGGGCGATCCGACGGCTGCTGCGTCAACTCGGTCTCAAGCCTCCCGCCGGGCGCGGCGGAGCCCGGCCGTATGAGTTCCGCCACGCCTTCGCCGTGCATCGGCTCATGGCGTGGGCGAACGACGGCGTCGATATCCATGCCAAGCTGCCGTTGTTATCGGCCTATCTCGGCCACCGGAACATCATCGGCACCGAGGTCTATCTGAGGGCGACGCCGCAACTACTGGAGTTGGCCAGCAGCCGGTTCGAACGGCACCTGCGCGGTGCGTCCCCACCGCCATGACCAAAGCCGCGCCGAAGGAGCTGTTCGCGCTCGTCCAATCCTTCTTCGTCGAGTATCTGCCCCGCCAGCGCGGAGCGAGCCGGCACACCATTCGCGCCTACCGGGATGCGGTGAGGCTGCTGTTCGAGTTCACGGCGCAGCGCCTCGGCCGGGATGTCGCCTCGCTGGAGCTTGGCGACCTCGACGCCGACGCCATCGCGGCCTTCCTCGATCACATCGAGGTCGACCGCTCCAACTCGGCCGCCACGCGCAATTGCCGGCGCGCCGCGCTGCGCGGCTTCTTCAGGCACCTTCTCCGCAACGATCTGGACCATTCCCTGCAATACACGCGGGTCCTGGCCATCCCCTCGAAGAAGGCCCGGCAGAGGCCGACGACGTGCGGGCGATCATCGCCAAGCCGGATCGGCGGACCGACGCCGGATGGCGGGATTACACGCTGCTGCTGTTCCTCTACAACTGCGGCGCCCGTGTCAGCGAGGTCACCGGCGTCCAGTGGGCCGATCTTCAGCTGGCGGCACCGCGACAGGTGCGCCTGCGCGGCAAGGGCCGGAAGGAGCGGCTGTTGCCATTGTGGCGCGAGACGGCCGATGCGCTGCACCGGCTGCGCGGCATGGCGGGCGCCGAACGACAGCATATCTTCGTCAATCACCAGGGCCAGCCGCTGACACGCGACGGCGTCGCCTACATCCTCCGCAAGTATGCGTCGGCGGTCGCGGCCCAGGACCGCCCGACGCTTGCCCGCCAGCGGATCACGCCTCATGTGCTGCGCCACAGCTGCGCCGTGGCGCTGCTGCAGTCGGGCACCGACATCACCGTGATCCGCGATTATCTCGGCCATGCCAGCGTGGCGACGACCGGCCGGTACATCACCACGAACCTGCAAATGAAGCGCGACGCTTTGGAGACGTTCTGGGAGCATGCCGGCATCGAGCCCGCGAAAACCAAGCCTTGGAAGCCAGAGCCGAACCTACTTGCCTTCTTGCGGTCGCTCTGACCGGGGTTGATTTATGCGGAGTCCGAGGGGCCGCTGTCACCGGCCATGACGGCGCTGGCGGCGGGCCACTCCGGATAAAACCGAACTTTGGATAATGCGCCCAGCAAGCCGCGAGCACGACACGCCGCTCCGCCGTCAACCGCTCGAACCCGGCATAGCCATCGACCTGGAGCACGCCCCGGAAGCCGGTCAGGTGGCTCGCCGGACGCTCGCCCTTGCGGTCGGGGCTGTAGAAGTAAACCACCGCCGGCGGATCCGGTCCCAGCCAGGGCCGGTCATCCCGGGCGTAAGCCCAGAACCGGCCGATCCTCACCCGGCCGGCACCGGGGTTCAGCGTCGGCATCGACGTGTCGTCCGCGAACAGCTTGGTCGAGGCAAACACGTTTTCAGCCAGTTCGCCGTGCAGCATCTCGAGCCACCAGCACGCCTGACCGGCCCAGCCGGCGAGCACGGAGCGGTCGATCTCGACACCGTGGCGGGCCAGGATCTGGGCCTGTCGGTAGAACGGCACGTGGTCGGCGTAGCGGCTGACGATGACATGGGCCAGCAACGCCGGTGTCGCCAATCCCTTCGCGATCGCCTTTTCCGGCGCCGGCGCCTGATGCAGCGTGCCGCAGCCGCGACAGGCGTACTTGGGCCGACGGACGCACAGAGAACCCGGATCTGGGCCGGAACATAGTCCAGCATCTTCGACACGGTTTCGTGGGCGCCATGCAGCGCGCCACCACAGCACGGACAGGTCGCCCGGTCTTGGCCGATGTCCGCCGGCTCGATCGTGAGGTCCCGATGCGGCAGATGGTCGGGCGGATCGCGGCGACGCGCCAGCGCTTCAGGCTCCGCCGCCGGCTCGGAGACTACCGGGGCGATCTTTTCCTCGGCCCGGGCGATATCCGCCTCGATGTCTTCCAGAGCAAGCTGCATCTGGTCGGGATCGAGGCGTTCGGAGCGCCGGCCGAACATGGCCCGCTTCATCTGCCGGAGCAGCAGCTTCAGCTGCTCCAGTTCGGCCAGCTCGGTCTTCTGGCGCTCGACCACGTCCGCCAGATCGCGCACCAGCTGCTGGAGCAGGCACGTGTCGGTAGGCAGGTTGTCCAGGTCGAGGCGCATGACGGGAGTCTAACCTGGAAAGTCGGTCCAGAGCCAGTCAAAGCCGCAGAATTGTTCAGTTTTTTGCTGATCAACCCGCCGCCGTCGGCTTCCAGGTCGGCTCGGTATGGCGCCACTCCAGGCCTTCCAGCAGCAGCGACAGCTCGGCCGGCTTGAGCACCACGGCGCCGCCCGGCGTCCGGGTCGAGGGCCAGACGAAGCGGCCCTTCTCCAGCCGCTTGGAGAACAGCGCCATGCCATTGGTATCGGCGTAGAGGATTTTCAACCTGTCAGACTTTTTGCCGCGGAACAGGAACAGGTGACCCGAGAACGGATCCTTGCCCAGGTTCTGCTGGACCATCAGGGACAGGCCGTCGGACCCTTTCCTCATGTCGCAGGGCTCCAGCGCCAGATAGATGCGAACCCCGGCCGGTACCGAGATCATCGCCCCTCCTCCAGCACGTCAAGCACCCGGCGCAGCGCTTCGGCATCGACGTGCCGATCCACCCGCACGACACGACCGCCGCTCAGCAGGATCTCAATGAGGCCGTCCTGACAGGGCTCCGGCGCGGATGCCGGCGGCGATGCAAGAGGGTCGGGCAGCAGGTGGACGGGGGCGAAGACCGGCGGTTGCCCAAGCATTCCAGGCTCGCCGGTAAACTGCCGGCGCCAGCGGAACAGCTGACTGGCACTGACACCCCGGCGTCGGGCAACCAGCGAGACGGACATGCCAGGTTCCATCGTCTCTGCCACCAGCCGGAGCTTCTCCTCCTCCGACCAGCGCCGCCGGCGGGGCGCCTCGTCGAGGATCTCCATCACCAGCGGAGCACGCGTCGGCATAGGATTATCCATAGGACCAGCCCTATGACCAGGAGCGCTCGTCCCGTTGGCGGCCAGACGTCTGATCCACCGCCCCAGCGTCCAGCGGTCGATCCCATGCCCAGCCGCAAACTCCGTCCGGCTCTGTCCGCTCCGCCTCCAAGCCTCGACACGCTCGCGCCAGAACTCCGCCCGATCCTTGCCGTTCACACAACAATCCTCCGCCAATACCCACCGGCGGAATATTCCATGAATAATCAACTCCCGGAATGTGCCGTCAGAACCCGCTTACCCTCTAAATGGGCAACCAAGACCCAGATCTGCAACCCAGCTCATTTTTCAAACGGGCTCTGAGCTGGACTTTGCAGATTTAGGGAGGTTTGCAGGCGACGCGGATCAGGCGGTTGAGGAGCCTGTCTGCATTTTTTGCGCTGTCACGGTGCGCCGGTGACGTTGCGAAAGTCGTTGAGGTCCAGAGTTCTCGGCGAACGAGAGCAAGGGCATCGCTGAAGGTTGGATCGGCTTTGGGATACCAGCGGACAGCTTCCGGCAGCACGCCGTATTCGCTCTTGATCGTGCCGGCCCAGAGGGTGACCAGGGAGAACAGGCCGAGCAAGGCCGGGGTGGTGCGCAGGATCGCGAGATCGGACCACTGCCGCTGGGTCTCGACGCCGAGGTGGCGGCGAACTTCGGCGAAAGTGACCTCGACCCGCCAGCGGCGGACGAACCAGTCCAGAATCGCCGTCGGCTCGGCGTCGAGGTTGGTGCACAGAAAAGCCTGCGGCTCCCTGACCCCTCGGCGTCCCGCACCAGCACCCAGCGGATCGGCACCCGTCGGCCGGGGTGATGCCACAGCGCGGTGCCGGTCGCGACATCGAGCCGATGCTGCGTCCGCATACCATCCCCGGATCGTCACCCACTGCCATGGCGTGGCCGGATCCGCCACCCGGTCGTTCAGGGTCGGCAGGCGCACACCCTTGACCCGGGGGCGACCCCTGGCCCCGGGCCGGGGTGGCGGTGGCGGTTCATACAGACCGGCATCGAGCCGCAGCCGGGTGACGACATCCAGATACCGGCTGACGGAGCCCAGCAGGTCGATTACGGAAAAGCTGCTGTCGGCGACCGCGACGATGTGCCGGTCCGGCAACCAGCGGGCCGTTTGGAGCAATGCCTGACGGCCCCAGTCGGTCAGCTTTTTGTGCCGGCGGCCACAGCTTTGGGCATAACGTTCGGAGGGCGCCAGGATGGTCAGGAATGGCAGGGCCCAGACGCAGCCGGCCCAAGGAATGGGGGCCAACAGCATGACGCATAGCCAGCGCAGGCCACTTGCCTTGACAAAGTGACCATGGCTGGAGCGGACCGGGTCCCGGTAGATGCCGCGCGCCTTGATCTTCGTTCCCCACCGGCGTTCGATCGTGTCGTCAAGGCCGATGACGATCGGTCCCTCTCGGACGAAGGCGGCAACCAGCAACCGCAGCAGCCGACGAGCGACAAGCCGGGCCGACCAGGATGCGGTGCTCAACACACGATGATAAACGGCAAAGCTCGCGGTCCGGTCCAGATCCATGACGCGCAACGCCGCCGTCACGGTCCGCCGCCCCGGGCTGAGCAGAGCACCGCTGACCAGCACCAGGACGTGTCTCCAGGTCGATCCGCTGAAGCAGCCGAAAAAGGGAAACATCCAGTCAGCCAGGCTGCGCGGTACGGTATCGATCATGATCCGGGTTCGTGTCCCATCCGTTCACTCCGGCAAAGCAACCCGGCCCGGCACAGGAGATCACGATGAGGGCGACCGGAACCGACGATATGCGCGACCGCATCGCGGCCTACCCGTTTCCGCGCGGCGGGGTCGAGGTCGTGCGCGCCAACCGTGGCTACACGCTCTACAGCCGGCGCACGGATGGTCCCGTTGCCCGACTGCGGCCAACCAGCCAGGGTAAGGTTCAGGTGCTATGGTGGCGGGGAACGGCCTGGGCTGCTCCGAGTGACTTCGGCCCCGTCATCATGACACTCGATCAAGCCCTCGAATACATCGCAACCGAAGGCTTCTTCTGGATCAATGCCTGACGCCTGAAAAACCTCCCGAATCGTGCAAAGTCCAGCTGAGGGAGCGAGCGATTGCCTGATGGGCGGAGAAGCCGTTGAGGCGGCCTGTGCCGATGACCGATCGGATCAGGGCATGGATGTCGGCGCCCCAGATCGAGCGGAAGCCGTTGGTGACTTTGCGGAAGATGACGCTGGGGCGGAGTGCCCGCTCGGCCGCGTTGTTGGTCGGCGGCACGTCACGGTCGGTCATGAAGGTGAAGAACTGGGCGCGCCAGCGTTTGGTCTGCTGCTGCAGTTCGGCCCTGGCCGCGGTCGCCGTCGGCATCGCCAGCAGACGGTCGAGGCGGCGGTCCGCCGTGGCGCGGTACTGGACAAGGGTGCCGTCCTTCAAGGTTTTCCGCCGCCGACCAACGGCGATCGCCCAGCACAGCAGGCGGCGCAGGGACGGCGCGAAGCACGGCTCGCCGGCATCAACCGCATACTGGACGTCGCGCAGGACGTGGGCTCAAGCAAACCTGATGAGTTTCGGCGTGTCCCTGCTGAGCGCCCCAGCGATCCGATATCCAGCAGCGCGGCCGGTGCCCCTCCAGCACAACAGTGACGACGTCGCGGCCGCGCGAGGTGCGGATGCGGTGCAGAACCGCGGTGTCGCTGACCAGAACCCATTCCCAGCCCATCCGGGTGTGCCGAGCGTGTCGGTAGTCAGCCGGGCGCCGGTCTCGTCGCAGCCGATGACCGGGGCGGAGCGTAGCCGCTCGACGATTGCCGCTCCGGCGCGTTCCAGGGCCCGGCCGGAACGGCGCAGGGCATTGGCGATGGCCCCCTCGCTGATGGATAGGCCGAACAATTCCGCCATCAGTCCGGACAGCCGGTCGTAGCCGACCGCGTGGTGATGATGCAGGTAGGCCAGCATCGCCACCACCGACGGGCCGAAGGGCGAGCCGGGCGGCATCGTCGCAGGCGCCTCGCCGCGAACCCGCCGGTGACAGCCGGGGCAGCGCCGGCCGAAGATCCGCACCCGCGTGACCACCGGCCGGATCGGCGGCAGGTCGATGTGGTCGTAGGCGTGGCGAAGGGTCTGGTCTTTGATACCCAATCCCGTCCCGCAGTGCATGCAGGTTCGCGCATGGCAGTCGACGCTATGATCGGGGTCGCCTGCCAGAACCCGCGTCACTCCCGGACCATCGCGCTTGCGCCGGGGCTTCTTCGGGCGCGGGGGGCCGGTTGCCCTTCTACCCCCGGGACGGCGGCACGCTTGAGTTGTTCGGGGTCTTGGGCGGTCGGCCCAGCTTCGCCTCAAGAGCCGCCACACGATCCAGCAGCGCCACAATCAGCGCGTCCTTTTCCTCCGAGCTCAGGTGAGACAGATCGGGGCGTGTCATACCGATGTTGACTCACATCCTCACCGTCAAAGGAACCCTTCTTTCGCGTTCCCGCCAGTCAACTCCTGACTGAAATCCTACTATCCCACCGCGCTGATCAACCAACCCCGTGAGCAATTACCTCCCTAGAAGGCCGGCATGACTGCGCGGATGCGCTCGAGAGTTATCTGCGCATCCTTGGCCTTGCCGTTCCAGATCCGCCAGTGCAGGCGGTCGACTTCCGCGATGATCACGGCCCTGGCGTTCTCCCGCTCCGGGGTGTCGGCCGGCAGGTTGCACGCTGTCTTTTCTGCATGCTGCAATCGCATGGCGATGTGGAACCAGTCGAGACCCGGCGGCTCGCTGACGCCGGCATGGACCAGGGTGGAGCGCAGCCTGGAACAGCCGTCGGTAAACGCCGTCAGCTCGGTATCGGTCGTCTTGCCGACCTCGGCAAGACCGCGCCGGATCAGTGCCTCGATCGCGGTGTCGGTCTTGGCGACGGCGGCGAAAACCTGCCGGCCCCCTCCGACGTCTCGACATTGCCGAGGCGGACTTCGAGATGCCGCTGATCGTCCTCACAGCCTCGGATGAAGGTTGAATCTAGGGTCAGGGTGATCGCGACAGCCGCCGTTGCCGGTTCAGCCGGAGCGGCGTCCCGCAGTTCCGCGCCGACCTTGAGCGTGTAGGCGCGCAGGGTTTCGGGGTCAATCCCGGCATCGATCGGCAGAAGGTGTTCGAGTACGCCAGCGGCAACCCGGTACGGCATACAGGCGGAAAACTGCGCCCGGACCTGATCGAGCTCGGACGTCGAGCGGCAATGGGCCACCCAACCGTGCCCAGCCTCTGCCCCGCCGCAGCCAGCGCAGCGGAAGCGGAAGCGGGGCAGCCGGAGCGTGGGAGTGTCGAGAGATTGGGGGTGCCGGTTTCAGGCAGCTCTTCGAAACCCATGTCCAACCTTGCTTCGGAATGGCTCTGATCGCTGGCACCCCCAATCACTCGGCAGTCCCGGTTACGACGCCGAAATTCCTTCTACTTCTGGAATTGAAGCAGCCGCAACCTGTTTGTTTCGCCGGATCAGCCAGATGTTGCGGGCATAGATTACGAGACCTAGAGCCTGCCCCAGAATGAAGACGGGGTCTTCGCGGTAGATTGCATAGGCCAGCAGCGTGACGCCGCCGGCGACACTGAAATACCAGAAGGCTTCCGGCACGATGCTGCGCTTGATACGCTCGCTGTGAATCCACTGGATCAGAAAGCGCATTGAGAACAGCGCCTGCCCAAGAAAACCGATCGCCGTCCATAGAGTAAGCATATCACTCACCATTCCATTCAGCGGGCCTGCTCCACGCCATCTTCAGTAATGGCGGAAGGTAGACGGGTACGACGCTTCAGCCAGACAACGCCCAGAAGATCAACGATGCCAATGGCGGCACGGCCCAGATTGCCGTATTTGGACAGGCCGCGACGCCGCGGCCTGTGATTGACCTCGACATAATCGACACGATAGCCGTGGATCTGGAACAGCGCCGGCAGGAACCTGTGCATCGCTGCGAAGAAAGGCAGCTGGAGGAAGGCGTCGCGCTGAAACACCTTGATACCGCAGCCGGTATCCACGCAGCCGTCTTTCAACACCTTCCGGCGCAGACCGTTGGCGATCCTGGTGGCGACCCGCTTCGACCAGACGTCGCATCGCTCACGTCGCAG
>NZ_JCACHA010000780.1:0-9659 GCF_059503625.1 Skermanella sp. | reverse complement strand
AGGCAGCTCACGGAGTGCATCTGCGCCGCCCCATTCCGGGAGCGCGAGAAGCCGTAGCCGAGCCTCAGGAAGCTGCGCTTCGTGGCACCGTACAAACGGGCGAATTCGACGATCCGCTGCTCGTCGATGCCTGTGATCGCGGCGGCCCAAGCGGGAGTGCGGGACCTCAGGTGCTCTTCAAGCTCCTCCGGCGCATCGGCGAATCGCGCCATGTAGCCGCGGTCGGCATAGCCTTCGGCGAACAGTACGTGCATGACGGCGCAGGCCAGCGCGCCGTCGGTACCCGGCCGGGGCGCCAGATGCAGGTCGGCCCGTTCCGCCGTACCCGTCCGGTAGGGATCGACCACGACCAGCTTGGCGCCGCGCTCCTTGCGGGCCTTGGAAATCCAGGTCATCACGTTGACTTGGGTCGCTACCGGGTTGCCGCCCCATACGACGATCAGGTCCGACTTCGCCATTTCGCGCGGGTCGGCGCCGCGCTTGACGCCGTTCCCGGCCAGCCAGCCGGCATCGGCAAGCGCGATGCAGATGGTGTTCGCCTGACCGGAATAGCCCATGACGTGACGCAGGCGCTCGATTCCGTCGCGCTGCACATGGCCCATGGTGCCGGCATAGTAGTAGGGCCAGACCGCTTCCGGTCCGTATTCCCGCGTCGCTTCGGCGAACCGTTCGGCGACGATGTCCAGCGCCGCTTCGAACGAGATTTCCCGCCACTGGCCCGAACCCTTGGGACCGACTCGCTGGAGCGGTTTCAACAGACGATCCGGATGGTGGACCCGATCGGCATAGCGGGACACCTTCGCGCAGATGACGCCGTCGGTATAGCTGTTGGCCGCGGCTCCGCGCACCTTGCCGATGCGGTCCGGCGCCAGCTTTTCGACCTCCAGCGCGCAGGTGCTGGGACAGTCGTGGGGGCAGACGGACGGGACGAAGATCGAATCGGGCACCGGGCGAACTTTCAGAAGGACGGTCAAGCAACCAAACTTAGCCACAGGACGGTCTCCCGGCAATCCGCCTTACCGTACCGCCCTCCGCTTGTGATACCGTCCCTTACCGAAATTTCAAACCGAGGAGTCGATGCTCGCCTGGGAACTGATCGTGGTCGTTCTGCTGATTCTGCTGAACGGCTTTTTCGCCATGTCGGAACTGGCGGTCGTTTCTGCCCGGCGGGCAAGACTTCAACAGATGGCGGACGAGGGACACCGCGGCGCCAGGGCCGCCGTCCGGCTCGTGGAAGACCCGAGCAAGTTCCTGTCCACCGTCCAGGTCGGCATCACGCTGATCGGCATCCTGGCCGGCGCCTATGGCGGCGCCACCTTCGCCGGCTACCTCGCGGTCGAGCTTCGCGAGATCCCCGCGGTCGAACCCTATGCCGACGGCGTCGCCATCGCGGTCGTGGTCATGACCATCACCTATCTGTCCCTGATCGTCGGCGAACTGGTGCCCAAAAGGATCGCCCTGGTCAATGCCGAGCGAATCGCAGCGTTCGTCGCGCGGCCCATGGGCGTCGTCGCCACCATGGGCGCACCGCTGGTCTGGCTGCTCGGCGTCTCCACCAACCTCGTCCTGCGCCTACTGCGGCTGGACAAGGTCCGCCAGGCGGAAGTGACGGAGGAAGAGGTCAAGTCGATGATCGCGGAGGGTGCACGGACCGGCGTCTTCGACCCGGCGGAGCGGGAGATGCTGGAAGGCGTGCTGCGGCTGGCCGACCGGAGCGTGCGCACGATCATGACGCCCCGGCCCGACGTCGTCTGGCTGGACATCGGCGACAAGCCGGAAGACATCCGGCGCGAGATCGCCGCGAGCGGCCGCTCGCGCTTCCCGGTCGGCCGGGGCGACCTGGACGAGATCGTCGGCATCGTCCACAGCAAGGACCTGCTGGACCTGCTGCTGAGCGGCAAGACGCTGGACCTACAGGTCTGCCTGCACAAGCCGCTGATCATCCACGACGGGACGCCGGTGCTTCGGGTGCTGGAGCTGTTCAAGCAGGCAGGCCTTCATATGGCCATCGTGGTCGACGAATATGGCAGCATCGAGGGCATCGCGACGGTCACCGATATCCTGGAAACGATCGCCGGCGACTTCCCGGACGAGGGGGAGGAAGACGCGGGCGCCGTCCGCCGCGACGACGGCTCCTGGCTGGTCGACGGCATGCTGCCGGTCGACGAGGTCGAGCACCGGCTCGGCCTGCGCGGCCTGCTCGGCGACCGCGACTTCCACACGCTTGCAGGCTTCATCCTGGCCGAGCTGGGCCATGTGCCGCGTGCCGGCGAGCATTTCGTCTGGCAGGGCAGCCGGTTCGAAGTGATGGATATGGACGGGCGCCGGGTGGACAAGGTCCTGATCACCCTGCCCGCTCCGGTCGGCGACGACGAAGACTACGACGGCTGAGGCATCAAACCATCGCGGACACGTCGGAGCCGCCGGTCGGATAGGCAAACGACGTTTCCGCCAGCGACTTGGCGGGAATGCCGTGGCGGATCGCCAGTGCGAACAGGTTGATGACCTCGTCGGCATGGGGACCGACCAGATGCGCGCCGAGGATACGTCCGCTGTCTTCCTCGATCAGGACCTTGTGGCCCGAACAGGTCTCGTTGAGCCGCCGGGCTGAAAACCAGTCGTCGGTCACCGCGTGGTTGACGCGGAAGCGCAGGCCCTGGGCCAGGGCTTCCTCCTCCAGCAGGCCTACCCGCGCCAGCGGAGGTACTGAGAAGACGACGCTCGGCATGCCGGCGTAGTCGGTCCGCCGCACCGCCTCGCCCGCCAGGATGTTGGCGGCGATCACCTCGGCGTCGTGGCTGGCCTTTGGCGTCAGCGGCATGCCGGAGGCTGCCGCGTCTCCGGCGGCGAACACACGCGGATTGCTGACGCTGCGGAGATGGCCATCGACCTCGACACCGCTTTTGCCGGCACGTACGCCGGCCTTTTCCAGGTCTAGCCCCTGGATGTTGGGCATGCGGCCGGCGGCATGGACGACGAGGTCGGCATCGAAGTGGAGGTGCCTTCCCTCCTGATCCGCATGGACCCGAAAGCCGGATCCCGTTCGCTCCACCGCCGTCGCGGCGGTACCGGGGCGGATATCGACCGGCAGGTCGTGGGTCCGCTCGACCAGGAGATCGACCAGGTCGGGATCGAAGCCCCCAAGCAGACGCTCACCGCGCTGAAGCACGGTGACTTCGGACGAGGCGCGGAATGCCAGATGCGCGAACTCCATCGCGATATAGCCGCCGCCTACCAGGACGATACGGCGCGGCAGGTCGTCGAGGTTCAGGAAGTCTTCGCTGGAGGCGACCAGATCGGCCCCATGAATGGGCAGGGGGACCGGCTTCGATCCGGCGGCTATCACGAAATTGTCGGCTTCCAGCACCTCGCCGCCGACCTCCAAGGCATCGGCGCCGACGAACCGGGCGGTCCCGTGGACCGTAACGATACCGGCTTCGGCAAAAGCCGTCTCCTTCGCTTCGGGGACCGGATCGGTGAACCGGCGCTTGAAGGCCATCAGCCTGCGCCAGTCCGGAACCGGCAGATCGGAGAAGACGCCGATATCCGGTTCCGCCAGCCGCTCCATCGCGGCCAGCGGCTCCGCCGCGGCGCGGAGGACCTTCTTCGGGTCGCATCCGCGAAGCTGGCAGGTACCGCCGAAAGGGCGTTCGTCGACGATGGCAACCTTGCGTCCCGCTGCCCGGCATCGACGTGCGATGGCGGATCCGGCGACACCGGTTCCCACCACGATGATATCAAAACGTCGATTCATTCCGGTCCTCTCCCCTAGGGCCGCCCTCATGCCGCAAGCATGCCGGTCCGGCAATGCCACGTCCTGGGACAACACCTGTTGCGGCATCTTGTCATCATGCCGTGACAGGGGAAATCAGGCGACCTGTTCGGTCCAGACCTCGAAACTCTTCAGGATATGCAGCCCGAAGGTCGTAATCATGGCGACATCGGCGGCGTCGCGTCCTTTCGCAATCGGGATGCGTCCGACGCACGGTTGATTGTGGCGGGCATCGAACAGGTGCCAGCGTCCATCGAGATACGCTTCGAACCAGGCGTTGAAATCCATTGGCGACGGGTTCGGTTCGATCCCGATGTCGCCCAGGTAGCCGTTGACGTAGCGCGCCGCGATGTTCATCGCGCGGCATAGGGCGATCGACAGATGCGCGATTACACGACTGGAGTCCAGCCGTTCCGACGCCGCAACAAAAACATAACGGAACTCCTCTGAACGGTGCCTGTTGGAGGGGAGCAATCGCAACGAGACAACCCGTGCGACAATGAAACTAACTATTTTCGCCAACGGAGCATATGATGGCTGTCAAGAACATGCAGGACCTCCTGATCGAAGAACTTCGCGACATCTATCACGCCGAAAAGCAACTGACGCGGGCGCTTCCGAAGATGGCGCGAGCCGCTTCCAACGAGCAGCTCAAGCAGGCTTTCACCCAGCATCTCGAAGAGACGCAGGGCCAGATCGAGCGCTTGGAACAGGTCTTCGAGAAGCTCGACACGCGTACCCGCGGCAAGCATTGCCATGCCATGGAAGGCCTGATCGAAGAGGCCAAGGAAATCATGGAAATGGGCCTTTCGCCCGAGCTTCAGGACGTGGCGCTGATCGCGGCGGCTCAGAAGGTCGAGCATTACGAGATCGCCGGCTACGGCACTCTGCATGCACTGGCCCAGGCTTCCGGTCTCGATGAAGTCGCTCAGCTTCTCGAACAGACGCTGAACGAAGAAAAGAAGACCGACGAGCTTCTGAACAAGCTCGCCATCAGCGACGTCAACAAGAAGGCCATGAAGGCCGCTGCATAACCGGCCTTCACGTCCAATGCCCCCGCCTTCGGGCGGGGGTTTTCATCTAACCGACGCCCAGCCTCACTCCACGATCAGCTTTTCAAGCGTCTCCAGCTTGTCCGCCTCGTGCGGTGGCTTGTCCCAGCGGATGCGCGCCACGCGAGGAAAGCGCATCGCCACCCCGCTCTTATGGCGGGTGGAGCGGTGGACGCTGTCGAAGGCCACTTCCAGCACCAGCCCCTGCTCGACCTCCCGCACGGGACCGTAGCGCTTGGTCGTGTGGTTGCGCACCCACTTGTCGAGCCGTACCAGCTCCTCGTCGGTGAAGCCGGAATAGGCCTTGCCGACCGGCACCAGCTCATCCCCCTTCCAGGCCCCGAACGTGTAGTCGGAGTAGAACGACGAGCGTTTGCCGTGCCCGCGCTGCGCGTACATCATCACGGTATCCATCGTCAGCGGCCCGCGCTTCCACTTGAACCAAGGCCCTTTGGGCCGCCCGGCGACATAAGTGCTGTCGAACCGCTTCAGCATCAGGCCTTCGATGGAGTTCTCACGGGCGCCGTTGCGCAGTTCCGCCAGCTCCCCCCAAGTCGTGAACGGCAGCATCGGCGACAGGTCCATCCGCTGCGGCTTCGTCCTGTCGTACCAGTCCTCCAGCCGCTTCCGCCTGATCTCGAATCCCAATTGGCGCAAGTCTTCCGGTCCCTCGAACAGGATGTCGTAGAGCCGGACGTAAGCTGGGTAGTCCAGCAGCATCTTGGCGGTGACCGCCTTGCGGTTCAGCCTTTGCTGAAGATCGTTGAACGGCGCCACCACGCCGTCGCGAGTGACCAGCAACTCGCCGTCCAGGACGGCGTCGAAGTCCATCGCTTCCAGTATGTCGGGGAAAGCCGGGCCGATATCGTCTCCGGTGCGCGAGTAGATCCGGCACTCGCCACCCTTCGCCACAAGCTGGACGCGGATGCCGTCCCACTTCCATTCCGCGCGGTAGATCGAAGCGTCGAGCGCCGCGATGTCGTCGTCTTCCAGCGGAGAGGCCAGCATCAGCGGGCGGAAGCCCGCCCCCTCGCCGACGGCGGGCCGCTCCGCCCGGCCCTCCAGCCAGTCGAACAGCGGCCGGTAGGGGGGAGTCAGTCCGTGCCAGACTTCCTCGATCTCATCGACCGGGCACTTTCCCCACTCCGCCAAAGCCGTCTTGGCCAGCCGTGCCGACACGCCGATGCGGAGCGATCCCGTGATCAGCTTGATCAGGGCATAGCGCCCCTGGGCGTCCAGCGCGTCGAGCCAGCGCTCGACCACCCTCGGCACATCGGCCCGGCGCGTTTCGGCCAGGGTTTCGACCACTTCGCTCAGATGCGGTTCGCGGTTCGCCCCCGGACGCGGCGGCCAGATCAGCGAGATCGTCTCGGCCGTGTCGCCGACGAAGTCGTACGACCAGCCGTAGAGAACAGGATCGACCCTGGTCATGACGAGATTGCGGAGAGCGGCCGGCTTGGCGTCGGTGAAGCTCAATCCGCCGGTGAGGGCCGCCAGGGCGAAGCCCCGCTCCGGGTCCGGAGTGTGGCTGAAGTAATCGCCCATCAGCCGGATCTTGCCGTTGCGGGACGGCGTGAAGATCAGCGCGTCGATCAGTTCGGCAAAACGCTTCACAGCAGTTCCCCCGGCGTCGGCGATCCGCCCCGAACGGGCGCTTCTGGCGGTTCGGGCTGTTCCCCCTGCCCTTCCTCGTCGAACCCGACCATCGCCAGCGCCCGCGCACGGATTCCCCGGCTGGTGGCGTGGTGGACCAGCGCTTCTTCCCGCCCGTGGGTGACCCAAATTTCCGGAGCGCCGACATCGTCGATCGTCTGGCAAAGCTCGTCCCAATCGGCATGGTCGGAGATCACCAGCGGCAGTTCGACTCCGCGCTGCTTGGCCCGCTGGCGCACCGTCATCCAGCCGGACGCCATGCAGACGACCGGATCCGGCAGCCGGCGCGCCCAGCGGTCGGCCACCGCCGAGGGCGGCGCCATGACGATCTGCCCGACGAAGGCATCCTTCTTCAGCCCCGTGGCGGGCCGCAGATCTCCCAGTTCCACGCCGAGCTCCTGGTAGAGGTTGGACAGCGGAATCAGTGCGCCGTGGAGAAAGATCGGCTTGTCGTAACCGGCCTTGCGCAGCAGCGCTATCACTCGCTGGCACTTGCCGAGCGCATAGGCACCGACGACATGGCTGCGCTCCGGGAAGAGTTCGACCGAATGGAGCAGCCGCGCGATCTCGCCCTCGTCCGGCGGATGGCGGAACACCGGCAGGCCGAACGTCGCCTCGGTGATGAACACGTCGCACGGCACCGGCTCGAACGGTGCGCAGGTCGGATCGGCACGCCGCTTGTAGTCGCCGGAAGCGACGATGCGGCAGCCACGGTATTCCAGCACGGCCTGGGCACTGCCGAGCACATGGCCGGCCGGGACGAAAGTGACGTCGACTTCCCCTATCCGCAGACGCTCGCCATAGGGCAGCGCTTGCAGCGATGCACCCGCCGCATCGCCGTAGCGGGCACGCATGATCGCCAGCGTATCCGGCGTAGCCAGCACCCTTTCGTTGTTGGGACGGGCATGGTCGGCATGGCCGTGCGTGATGACGGCGCGCGCCGCCGGGCGAACCGGATCGACGAAGAAATCTCCGGGCTCGACGTACAGCCCCTGCGGGAGCACCTTGATCCAGGACTCCGGGAGGGGGATGGAAGCGGATGCCACATTGGCCGAGGGCGCGGCAGGGGTCGTGCTTGTCATGTGTGTCATATGGGTGATGTCGACCAAAAAAGCCAAACCTTGAACTCTGCCGCCCCTTGCGGGGCCACCCGTTTAAAGTGCATCCTGCCCTTAGGAAGCATCTGGTGCCGGAGAGAGGCTAATCCCATGGAACGAATGGTCGCCTGCATCGGAGCCGCTCACATCGATCGAAAGGCGACAGCCGCCGGACCGATCGTTCCCGGCAGTTCCAACCCGGTTACCATGCGGGTCGGCGCAGGCGGCGTGGCGCGCAACGTAGCCGAGAATCTGGCACGTCTCGGACTGCCGGTGACGATGGTGAGCAGGGTCGGCCACGATCGGGAGGGCGACGCGGTTCTCGACAGCCTGGGCGAAGCCGGGATCGGCTTCGATCTCGTCACCCGCTCGGTCGGTGCGCCGACCGCGACCTATACGGCGCTGCTTGACAAGTCGGGCGACCTGGCGATCGGTCTTGCCGATATGGGCATCTACGACGAGCTGACCGTAGACGTTCTGGAACCGCTGCTCCCCCGATTGGAGAATATCCCGGTCTGGTTCATCGACTGCAACCTTCCCGCTGAGTCTCTCCGCTTCCTGCTGCGCCGCAAGCCGAAGGACTGCAAGATCTACGTCGACTGCGTGTCGGTCGCCAAGTCCTCCCGGCTCCAGGGCATCCTGGGCGGCATCGACACGCTGTTCGCCAATGCCGACGAGGCGAGCTATCTGTCCCACATTCCGATCCGGGCACCACTGGACGTCTGCGAAGCCGGCTACCGCCTGATGTGCAACGGCGTCGGCAGCGTCGTGATCACGCGTGGCCAGGAAGGCGCCTTCGTGGCATCGCCTTTCGACTACGACTTCTTCCTGCCGCCGCCGGTCGATGTCAGCGAAGTGACGGGGGCGGGAGACGCCCTGATCGCCGGCGTGATCTTCGGCCGGATCGGCGGCCATGACATGGCGGAGGCCATGAGCCTCGGTCTCGCCTGCGCCGCCTGGGCGGTCGAGACGGAGGCAACGGTCAATCCCTCGCTCAGTGCCGACAGGGTCATCGAACGCGCGGGACTTTTGCTGAAAACCGGGTAAACTCCCCGGCATGCACGATTATCTTGCCATACATCCCGAGGTCGCCGAGGCGCTCCAGGCCAGGAAGGCCGTGGTCGCCCTCGAGTCGACCATCATTTCCCATGGGATGCCCTATCCCCGCAATGTCGAGACCGCGCGCCTTGTCGAACAGACCTTGCGCGACGGCGGCGCGATACCCGCGACCATAGCGGTATTGGATGGGCGCATCCGCATCGGTCTGACCGACGATGACCTGGAGCATCTCGCCACCAGCAAGTCCGTGATCAAAGTCAGCCGCCGCGACCTTCCCGTAGCGCTGGCGACCCGCGCCGACGGCGCCACGACGGTCGCCGCGACGATGATCTGCGCGGCGCTGGCCGAAGTCCCGGTCTTTGCCACCGGCGGCATCGGCGGCGTCCATCGCGGAGCCGAGAGCACGCTGGATATCTCGGCCGACCTGGATGAACTCGCCGTCACCAACGTCGCCGTGGTCTGCGCCGGGGCGAAGGCCATCCTCGACCTGCCGAAGACCGTCGAGTATCTGGAAACGCGCGGCGTGCCGGTGCTGGGCTACGGCACCGACGAATTGCCGGCCTTCTACACGCGGAACAGCGGCATCAAGCTGGCGTCGCGCTGCGACGACCCGTTGACGGCGGCGCGAATTCTGCGCGCCAAGTGGCAGTTGGGGCTGAAGGGCGGCGTCGTGATCGCCAATCCGATCCCGCAGTCCGCCGCACTGGACCAGGAAATGGTCGACGGCGCCATTGCCCAGGCTTTGGCCGACGCCGACGCACAGGGCGTCTCCGGCAAGGAAGTGACGCCTTTCCTGCTGTCGCGGCTGGAAGAACTGACCGGCGGCGCCAGCCTGGAAGCGAACATCGCCCTGGTCCGCAACAACGCGTCCGTGGCGGCGTCGATCGCCCATGCCTACGCGGAACTGAACACCGAAACCGCACTGCCGCCCAAACCGCACCTGACCCGGACGCGGCCCTGGTATTGAAGCACCGTAGGTCGTGCTAAAGCGAAGCGGCAGCCGACATAGACGCGCCTGCTTGTCGG
>NZ_JCACHA010000779.1:0-9669 GCF_059503625.1 Skermanella sp. | reverse complement strand
GAGAGCATCACCTATGCCCTCTGCCACGCCGCTTGAATGACCAAAGTCGAGCTTAAGGCCGCTTCCTTATCCGTAAGTGAAGGATTGGTGGCGGTACGTTTCGCGTAACTGGCCAAGCGAATACTGAAGGCCGTGGCGGTGAGAGTAAAGGGATTGGCGGGAACCCAGCTGGATGCCCGACACACGAACCTCGGCCCATCGTTAATCATATAGTCGATCAATCAGCCCGGATGTTGGCGGCGCGGATCACCTCGCCCCAGCGTCGCCGGTCTTCCTGAATGGTGCTGCGGAAGCTGTCGGGGTCGCCGATCAGGCTTTCCATGCCGTTCTCGGCCAGCCGCCGCTGGAATACCGGGTCGGTGTTCACCCGCTGCAGCGCCGCAAGCCAGCGATCCAGAACCGGCTTTGGCATGGCGCCCGGACCGGCGACGCCGAACCAGTTGCGTACCGTGAAGCCCGGCGCCGTCGCGCTGATCAAGGGCACTTGCGGCATCAGTGGGCTCGGCCTCGGAGCACCGAAGGCAACGGCGCGCAGGCCGCCATCGCGAATCTGGCCGAGAAACTCCGGCAGATTGCCAAACATCATATCGGTGCGCCCGGCGGCGATATCGACGATCGCCGGCGCGCCACCGCGATAGGCGACGTGCAGCAGATCGACACCGGCAAGTCGCTTGAAATACTCCGCCGCCAAATGCTGGCTGCCTCCATTCCCCGCGCTGGCATAGGTCAGCTTACCGGGATTGGCATGGGCGAGATCGATCAGCTGCTGGACGCTCTGGATCGGTCCCTGTGGACTGACGACGAGCACATTATAGATGTTGGCGACATTGCTGATCGGCGTCAGATCGCGATCGACATCGAAGGGCAGCCGCATTCCCGGCATCTGCGGCATGACGGTATAGAGCGCCATGGTGGCAAGCAGTACCGTATGGCCATCCGGCGGCGACTTCGCCACGGCATCGGCGGCGATATTGCCCGATGCGCCGGTGCGGTTTTCCACCACGACGCGCTGGCCGAGGACCGGCGACAGGTGCTCAGCCAGGATGCGGGATAGCAAGTCGCAGGTTCCGCCGGGCGCGAAGCCGCAGAGGAAGCGGATATCCTTCGAGGGAAAATCCTGCGCACGCGCCGGTAGCGCGGCCGCGAACAGGGCAAGAATGGCGATCAGCAGGCGCTTCATTGGCGCATTTCCTCCCGGTTGATGCTTGCTTTGGCCTACACGTAGCCGGGCCCCTCGATGGCCGGATGGGCGGCGAGGAAACCCTCATCCACTTCGACGCCGATGCCCGGCCCATCGAGTGGCAGCACCGTCCCGTCGCGGCTAATGCGCCAGGGCTCGCTGCCCAGCACATCGCGAAACAGGTTGTTTCTCGAGACATCCGCCTCGAAATAACCGCCATTCTCGATGGCAGCGAGGAAATGGATGGAGGCTGCCTGGTTCACACCGGTCATGGAGGAATGCGGATTGACTGGGATCTTGAAGGCGCTAGCCATGGCCGCGATCCGCAGGGCCTCCGTGATGCCGCCGCATTTCGACAGGTCTGGCTGCCAGATGGTGATGACCCTGTCCTCCAGCACTCGGCTGAATTCGAAACGGGTGTAGTGGTTCTCTCCCGCCGCCAGCGGCGTCCGGCCATAGCTCCGCGCCTGGGTGTAGAGATGATGATCGTGCGCGGGGAAGGGTTCCTCAAGCCAGCCGATGTTCAACGTATCCATCACCGGCATCACCTGCCGCACATCCGCGATGGAATAGCCGGTGTTGGCGTCCGTCAGGATTGCCAGCCCATCGCCAAAGGCATTCCGCACGGCCTCCATTCGCGCGGTGTCGTCGCGCACCGTGTCGCCGATGCGCAGCTTCACGGCACGATATCCGCTCTCGATCAGCGGCTGCGCCTCCTCGACCAAGTCGGCCGGCGGCTGGTAGCCGAGGGCGATGCCGCCGGCATAGGCGGGAACCAGGCGGCGGGCGCCACCAAGAAGCTTCCAAAGCGGCCAGCCCACCGCCTTGCCCCTGATGTCCCACAAGGCCATGTCGATGCCCGACATCGCCATGGCGGTGCCGGCGCCCATGCCATGGCTGCCAAGCTGGTACTTGTAGATCTTGGCCCAGATGCCGGTGGTGTCGCTCGCCTCCATCCCGAGGATGAGCTGGGAGAGGGTGGTCTCTATCAGCTTGGCGATGGCGGTATGGGCGCGGCCATGATGGCTCTCACCCCAGCCGACCAGGCCGCTCTCGGTCGTCACCTTCACCATGACGCAGTCGCGCTTCACGGCCTGCCCGATGCCCAGCCGCACGCCACCGGATTGCGGCAGCGGGAAGGAGGTGGGATAGGCCTTGATCTCGCGGATCTTCATCATTGCCTCCTGTAACGGTTCAGGAAATCTTCCTTCACTGTGATGCCAAGGCCTGGCCGGTCAGGCACGTCCACCATGCCGTCCTGAACGGGGAAGCGCTCCTCGATCAGGTCATGCAGCATGGGGTTGTGACCGAGCGAGTATTCCAGGATGAAGCCCGCGCTGTTGCTGGCGGCCAGATGCAGCCCGGCAGCGAAGGCCGGGGCACCCGACCAGAGATGCGGTGCCAGGCGCAGGTTGAAGGCGCTGGCGATGGCGCCGATCCGCACGCCTTCGGTGATGCCGCCAGCGATGGCGAGGTCTGGCTGCAGCACATCGGCCGCACGCAGCTCCGCCAATTCACGGAAGTCGTGCCGGGTGAATTCGCTCTCGCCGCTGCTGATGGGCACGGCGCTGGCGCGGCGCACCTCCGCCTGGCCCTGCTTGTCATCCGCTGTCACCGGTTCCTCGAACCAGAGTAGGTCACAATCCTCCACCATGCGGCAGAAGGCCTTGGCCTCCGCCACGGTCCAGGTGCCGTGCGCATCGGCGGCGAGGCCGACTTCAGGGCCGAGCGCCCGACGCGCTGCCCGCACCCGTGCGGCGGAGCGGGCAACCGGCCCATCCATCGAGCCGACGCGCATCTTCACCGCGCGGAAGCCGCCCTTGTCTATGTAACCGAGGAGCTGCTCGCCGATCTTGTTCTCATCCGCCCAGCCACCGGAGGCATAGGCCGGCATGCGTTCCGCCCGTCGGCCACCGAGAAGCCGCCAGATCGGTGCGCCGAGCGACTTGCCCAGAATGTCCCAAAGGGCGATGTCGATGCCCGCGATGGCGCTGATCGACAGCCCCCGCCGCCCGAGCGTCGGGAATACATGGCCGCGGTCGATCGCAAAGCCCTGCCGCGGCATGTTGTACAGCACATCCCAGAGCCGCGAGATGTCACGCGGGTCCTCGCCCACCAGCAGCGGCGCAAGATCCTGGTTGATGATGGCGGCCAGCCCGGCGCAGGCCGCTGTGCTGGCGACACCTGCCTTGGCCTCGCCCCAGCCGGTGATGCCGGACTCCGTCTCCACCCGGACGATGACGCTGTCGAAGGTCGGCTGCCTGCCGAAATCGGAAAGGTGCTGACGATCCGGTGGGATCGGCACCTGAACCCAGCTGGCCTCGACGCGGGTGATCCTCACAGGCCAAGCTCCCGGCGGCGGGCCTGGTACGCGTCCCAGGCTTCCGGATTGACGAGGTTGGCCGGCCGCCCGCCGCGCAGCACCCGCACCACGTCCTGTGCCGCGACCTGGCTCATGCGCGCCGCACTCTCGCGCGAGAGGCCGGCGACATGCGGCGAGAGGATGACATTGGGAAAATCGCGCAGCGGATGGCCCGCCGCGAGCGGCTGCACGGCGTAGACATCCAGCGCCGCGCCGCCGATGCGGCCTGCCGACAACGCCTCGACCAGCGCCTCCTCCTCGACCACCGCACCGCGCGAGACATTCATCAGCCAGGCAGTCGGCTTCATGCGGCTGATCAGTGCGGCCGAGGCCAGCCCCATGGTTTCCGGGGTCAAGGGGCAGGCCAGGGCGATGAAGTCGCTCTCAGCGAAGAGGTGTGGCAACGCCGCATACTCGACAAAACCCGGCAGCGCCTCCCTTCTCCGCTGGAAGCCCAAGACCCGCATGCGGAAGCCGTGATGCGCGATCTCCGCCAGGCGCGTTCCGATGGCGCCGATGCCGACGATGCCGAGGGTCCGGCCACGCAGCTCCGTGGCGCTGCTCGCCAGGGCGCGACCGCTCTTCCAGCCTTCCGTGAGGTGGAGCTGGTGCATCGTTTCCAACCGCCGTGTCGCGGCAAGCATCTGGGCGACGACGAATTCGGCAACTGCATCGGCATTGGCGCCCGGCACATTGGTCACTAGCACACCATGGGCCGTGCAGTCGGCTACCGGGATCAGGTCCACGCCGACCCCATGCCGCGCGGCGACCAGCAGCCTTGGGCAGGAAGCAGCCAGGTCATCGGGCAACTTCTGCCGCACGATGACAGCCGAGGCTGCGCGGCAAAGGGCGCGGAGTTGGTGGTGGCTTTGTTCGCCACCCGGGCCTTCGATCACCTCCAGCCCTGCCTCACGCAGCACTGCCATGCCCACGGGTTCGATTGGCTCGGTTAATGCAACCTTCATTCTATGCCACCTTGAAGCGGGCCAGAACCTCGCGATCGATTTCGATGCCGAGGCCCGGGCCCTCCGGCACGGCGACGACGCCATGCTTCTGCTCGATCGGCAGGGTCGCCAGCAGGTCGCGCAAGGGGTTCGGCGTCTGCTCGAATTCCAGCATAGGCGGCATGGGGCGGAAGGCCGGCGGCTGATCCGGCAGGGCCGCCAGGAACTGCACCGTGGCGGCGAGACCGATTGCGCTACCCCAGGCATGCGGCACGCATTCCACGCCGAAGGCCGAGGCTAGCGTTGCGATCTTCCGCATCTCCGAAATCCCGCCGGCGGCGCAGACATCTGGCTGGACGATATCCATGGCCTTTTTCGCGATCACGTCGCGGAAACCGAAGCGGGTGAAATCGTTTTCCCCGCCCGCGACCGCCATGTCGAGCGCACGCGTGACCTCGACATAGCCTTCATGGTCCTCTGGGCTGATCGGCTCCTCGAACCAGAGGAGATTCAGCGGCTCCAGCATGCGGCCGAGACGGATGGCCTGCGGGACGGAGAAGCAGTGATTGGCGTCCACCGCGAGGCCAATCTCCGGCCCGATCGCCTCCCGCACCGCCGCCACGCGCTGCAAGTCCAGCTTCGGATCGCCGAGGCCGATCTTCATCTTGATAGCGCGGAAGCCCTGCGCCTTGTACTCCAGCGCTTCCTCCACCGCCTCCTCGACCAGCCGGTCCATGTCGATGAAGTAGAGGCCGGTTGCATAGGCCTGAACCTGCTTGCGATAGGCCCCGCCGATGAGCTTGTGGATCGGCTTGCCCGTGGCCCGCCCCATCAGGTCCCAGAGCGCGATGTCGATGCCCGAGAGCGCCGTGATGGAGAAGCCCTGGGCCCCGTAATCCTTGATGCGGTTGTAGAGGTCCTCCCAGACAACCTCCACGTCGAAGGGATCGCGGCCGATCACGCGCGGGGCATACTGCGTCTCGATTAGGGTCTTGTTGACAGCGGCCGGGCCGTAGCACTCGCCCCAACCGGTCAGCCCGTCATCGGTCGTCACCTCGACGATGCAGGAGGAGCGCGTATTGTAGAGCCAGCCCCGCGCCGAGGTGAAGGGTTTCTCTACCTTGGACTGCAGGATATGGCAGGTGATCTTGTCGATCTTCATGCGGACGCCCTCCCAGGCGCAGTTCTGGGAAGGCTGCCATGGGGGACGCGGCCTGTCACCCTCGCGCCTGAGTGGCAGCCGTAGAGGCCGAATGGCCCGACTGGGAGGCCGACCGACACTACGGCGTCGCCGCGCTCTGGCTGACTGTCGCTATGATATCTCAAAGGTGGCGGGCCGACATATCTGGCGTGACCCGGTCACTCGCTCGCCCCTGGCGTCCCCGCTTACATCTTTTTTCCGATCGTCCAGCCGCCATCCACCGTCAGGACGCTGCCTGTGATGAAGCCGTTTTCCTCAGCGGCCAAGAAAAGGATGGCAGTGGCAATCTCATGGGGTTCGGCCCACCGACCCAGAGCATGAATGTTGCGAATGGCCTGCGCGTACTCTTCATCCTGAAAATAGCGCTCCGTCATTGGCGTGCGCACCACGCCGGGTGCCACCGCATTGACCCGAATATGTCGCTCACCCAGTTCCAAGGCCATCTGCTTTGTCAGCCCGACGACACCATGCTTGGATGCCGTGTATGCGGCGCGCTTCGGCGCTGCCATCAGCCCAAGGGTCGACGCCAGGTTGACGATGCGCCCCGGCCGGCCAAGCGCGACGAGCCGCCGTGCGAAGGCTTGGCTGGGTAGGAAGGTGCCAGACAGGTTCACGCTGACCACGCGCTGCCATTCCTCGAAAGAGAGATCGAGGACCGGGACGATCTCCCGTACGCCGGCGGAGTTGACCAGCACATCAAGCCGGCCAAGTGACGCCTCGGACGCGGCGACGAACTCCGCGGCTGACGCCGGGTCGGCGACGTCGATGCGGAAGGCATGCGCCTCGCCCTTGCGCTCGCGGATCACCGCAGCGGTCGCCTCGGCGCGCTCCTGATCGAGATCAGCAACGGCCACCCGAGCACCCTCATGGGCTGCCGCAAAGCACACTTGCTGGCCGATCCCGCTGCCGCCGCCGGTTACCAGTACGGCTTGTTCCTGGAAACGCATTCTGCTCCTCCCTGTTTTGGAGAAGGCTAGTGTTTGGCGAGGTGCTGAGCAATCGCCGCCGCTCCCGGTCGGCGGTTCTTGCCAGCTCGCCAGAACAGCTCGTTCCTCAATCACGACGCGCCCCGGGGCCTGACGGGAGAGCTTCAGCAAGCTGAAGAGTGACGCAGCTCGACATCCGAAGCACTATCTTCCTGCGGTGAGCTTTCAGATACCCTGTCACGATGGCTGAGAACGCCCTGGCTAAGCCACAGGAGGCCCTGGCCGGCCTCGTGGAGCGGGTTACCTACCACAACGCCGAGACTGGCTTCTGCGTGCTGCGGGTCAAGGTGCGCGGCCAGCGCGACCTCGTCACCGTGGTCGGGCACGCGGCCGCCATCTCGGCTGGTGAGTGGGTGCAGCTGTCTGGCACCTGGGTCAATGACCGTACCCACGGTCTGCAGTTCAGGGCCAGCTTCTTGAAGGCAACCCAGCCGACCACCGTCGAAGGGGTCGAGAAATACCTCGGCTCTGGCATGATCCGCGGCATCGGCCCGGCCTATGCCCGGAAGCTGGTGCAGGCCTTCGGAACCGCGGTGTTCGACATGATCGAGGCCGAGCCCCATCGCCTGCGCGAGGTCACCGGCATCGGACCCAAACGGGCCGCGCGTATCGTCGCCGGTTGGGCCGACCAGAAGGTCATTCGGGAGATCATGCTGTTCCTACACACCCATGGCGTGGGCACCTCGCGGGCGGTACGGATCTTCAAGACCTATGGTGCCAACGCCGTTCAGGTCATCACCGACAATCCCTACCGCCTGGCGCGGGATATTCGCGGTATCGGCTTCCGCACCGCAGATCTCGTGGCCCAGAAGCTCGGCATCGAGCCGACTGCCATGATCCGGGTGAGGGCCGGCATCTCCTTTGCCTTAGCCGAGGCCACGGGGGAGGGACACTGCGGTTTGCCGGTGGAGGAACTGAGCGCACTAACGAGCTCCCTGCTCGAAGTAGAGCCTGCCCTGGTCCGAGCCGCCCTCGGGCTGGAGTTGGACGCCGGTGAGGTCGTGGCTGACGCCTTGGCGGGCGAGCCTTGCGTCTTTCTGGCCGGGCTCTACCGTGCAGAGCAGGTCATTGCCGAGCGGCTGCGGGCGCTCGCCAGGGGCCGGCCACCTTGGCCGGCGATCGAGGCCGAGAAAGCCATCCCTTGGGTCGAGAGCCGCACTGGGCTCGCGCTGGCCAGCAGCCAGCGCGAGGCACTGCGGCTGGCGGTGCGGTCCAAAGTGCTGGTGATCACCGGCGGCCCAGGGGTCGGCAAGACAACGCTGGTGAACTCCATCCTTCAAGTCCTGCGGGCCAAGGGGGTGGAGGTCGGCCTTTGTGCGCCGACGGGGCGAGCGGCCAAGCGGCTGGGCGAGAGTACCGGGCTGGAGGCTCGAACCATCCATCGCCTGCTCGAGGCTGATCCAAAGACCGGTGGGTTCAAGCGTGGTGAGGAGACGCCGCTGAGCTGCCAGCTCCTGGTGGTCGACGAGACGTCCATGGTGGATGTGCCGCTGATGCGCGCCCTGCTGCGGGCGCTGCCGGATGAGGCGGCGCTGCTGCTGGTGGGTGATGTTGATCAGCTGCCCTCGGTCGGGCCGGGACAGGTGCTGGCCGACATCATCGGCTCCAGCGCGGTGCCGGTGGTCAGACTGACAGAGGTTTTTCGTCAGGCGGCGGAGAGCCAGATCATCGTCAATGCTCATCGTATTAATGCCGGCCGAATGCCTGAGCTGAAGGCGGCAGACCGATCGGACTTCTTTTTCGTCGAGGCCGCTGATCCGGAGGAGGGGGTGCGCCGGTTGCTCTCCGTGGTCGGAGATCGCATCCCGGCCCGCTTTGGCCTCGATCCGGTACGAGACGTCCAGGTGTTGTGCCCGATGAACCGCGGCGGCTTGGGGGCACGCTCGCTCAACATCGCGCTGCAGCAGGCGCTGAACCCGCCCGGCGAACTCCGGGTCGAGCGCTTCGGCTGGAGCTATGGAGTCGGTGACAAGGTAATGCAGGTCACCAACGACTATGAGCGCGACGTCTACAACGGCGACCTCGGCACTGTCGCGGCGATCGATCCTGAGGAGGCTGAGCTCGTGGTCAGCTTCGAGGGGCGAGAGGTGGTGTATGGCTTCGGCGAACTGGACGAGTTGGTGCTGGCCTATGCCACTACCATCCATAAGGCCCAAGGCTCGGAGTACCCAGCCGTGGTGATCCCGCTCAGCACCCAGCACTATGCCATGCTGGCCAGGAACCTCCTCTATACCGGCGTCACCCGCGGCAAGCGGCTCGTGGTGCTGGTCGGACAGCGCCGAGCGCTGGCGATTGCGGTCAAGAACGGCAGCGCCCGGCGCCGCTGGTCCAAGCTCGGCGAATGGCTCGGCGGCGCTGTAGTGCGCTCTGACCATCGGCAGCAGGGCAAGGGACAACGGCCATCTGATGCAGTGGCGCCAAGGTAATCGTCATGCCCCAGCATTACGCCGAGACCTCGTTGTACCCGGCGGTGAAGGCCCATCTCGAACGTCTGGGCTACAAGGTTAAAGGTGAGATCTGTGGCTGCGATATCGTAGCGGTCCGGCCAGGCGAGCCGCCCTGGCTCGTCGTCACCGAGCTGAGGACCGGCTTTACCCTCGAGCTGGTCCTGCAGGCTGTCGACCGTTTTGCCGCGGCGGACGAAGTGTGGCTGGCGGTCACGTCATCGCAATGTGGGCGGGACCGGGACCGGCGCGTCCACAAGCTCTGCCGTCTGCTCGGCTTTGGCCTACTTGCCGTGGATCCCATGCGGCAGCTGGTCGAGGTACTGGCCGGGCCAACGACATATCGGCCTCGCCCCAACCGCAAGCGCCGCAGCTTGCTGCTGCGCGAGCACAGCCGGCAGCACGGAGACCCTACCCACGGCGGCACGTCGCGTACCCCGATCATGACGGCCTACCGCCAGCAGGCGCTGGCCTGCGCGGCGGCACTGCAGGAGGGACTAACATTACAGTTGCGGTTTTGGAAGTGATCTGCTCCGCTGGCTCGAGCCGTGG
>NZ_JCACHA010000778.1:0-9671 GCF_059503625.1 Skermanella sp. | reverse complement strand
GGCAGGACTGCCGGCCGGCGGGTCGATCGGCTACGAGATCTACGACAAGCCCGAAGGCTTCGGCACCACCAGCTTCGTCCAGGGCGTCAACCACCTGCGGGCGACCGAAGGGGAGCTGGCGCGCACGGTGGCGACACTGGGACCGGTGCTGCAGGCTCGCGTCCATCTGGTGCTGCCCAAGCGCGAGATGTTCAGCCGCACCCAGCAGACCGCGACCGCCAGCGTATTCCTGAAGCTGCGGCCCGGACAGCAGCTGAAGCGCGAGCAGGTCGTCGCCATCCAGCACCTGATCGCCGCCGCCGTTCCCCAGCTCGAACCGAACCAGATCTCCATCATCGACGATCGCGGCAACCTGCTGGCACGCGGCATGGGCACCGGCGCCGAGGCCAATTCCCAGGCCAACGCCGACGAGAAGAAGCAGGCATACGAGCAGCGGACGACCCGCGTGATCGAGGACCTGCTGTCGCGCTCGCTGGGCTTCGGCAAGGTCCGGGCGGAAGTCACCGCCGACCTCGATTTCGACCGCATCACCACCAGTTCCGAGATCTTCGACCCGGAAAGCCAAGTGATCCGGTCGACCCAGACGGTCGAGGACAACAATGAATCGACCGACCGCGACGCGCTGGACCCGGTGACGGTGGCCAACCAGCTGCCGACCGGCGACACCAACCAGAGCGCCAACGGCGCCTCCAGCAAGACCAAGGGCGCCCGGACCGAGGAAACGATCAACTACGAGATCAGCAAGACGGTCAAGAGCCATGTCCGGGAATCCGGACAGGTCCGCCGCCTGTCGGTCGCGGTCCTGGTCGACGGCCAGTATACGCCGAACCCCGAGGGCGGCGCCCCGATCTACGCGCCCCGCCCGAGGGAGGAGATGGCCCAGATCGAGGCGCTGGTGCGCTCCGCCATCGGCTTCGACGCGGTGCGCGGCGATACGGTCGAGGTGATCAACATGCGCTTCGCGACGCCGGACGCCGAGTTCGCCGACGGATCGGAAGCGATCTTCCTGGGCATGGCGAAGGAGGACCTGTTCCGGATCGCCGAGATGGTGGTGCTCGCCATCGTCGCCATCCTCGTGATCCTGCTGGTGATCCGCCCGCTGATGGCCCGCGCCTTCGAGCGGAACGACGGCACCTCCGCCGAGGAGGAGGCCGAGCGCCTGCTGACCGACCAGTCGATGGGTCAGGCGCAGCTCACCGGACCGGGCGCCCTGGCACAGGATCTGGCGCTGGAAGACGCCCAGGCGGGCGAGGAACTGGAGCAGATGATCGACATCAACCGCGTCGAGGGCCGGGTGCGCGCCTCGTCGCTCCGCAAGGTCGGCGAGATCGTGGACAAGCATCCGGAAGAGGCGGTTTCGATCATCCGAAGCTGGCTCTACCAGGAAACGTGAACCGGTGAACGGGGGAATTTGAATCGTGGCAGCGCTGCGCATACGCGAAGATTACCGCACCCTCACCGGTCCGGAGAAAGCCGCCATCATGATGCTGGCGCTGGGGGAGGAGCACGCGACCAAGCTCTTCACCCACATGGACGACGAGGAAATCCGCGAGCTGTCGCAGACCATGGCCAACCTGGGCACGGTCAGCTCCACCATCATCGAGCGGCTGTTCGTCGAGTTCGCTGAGCAGATCTCCTCCACCGGCTCGCTGGTCGGCACCTACGAGAGCACCGAGAGGCTGCTGCTGAAGGTGCTGGACAACGAAAAGGTCAACCAGATCATGGAGGATATCCGTGGTCCGGCCGGCCGTACGATGTGGGACAAGCTGGCGAACGTCAACGAGACGGTGCTCGCCAACTACCTGAAGAACGAATACCCGCAGACCGTCGCGGTGGTGCTGTCGAAGATCAAGGGCGAGCACGCCGCCCGCGTCCTGGCGCAGTTGCCGGAAAGCTTCGCGATGGAAGTCGTGATGCGCATGCTGCGCATGGAGTCGGTGCAGAAGGAAGTGCTCGACGACGTCGAGCGCACGCTGCGCACCGAGTTCATGTCGAACCTTGCCCGCACCAGCCGCCGCGACGCCCACGAGATGATGGCGGAAATCTTCAACAACCTGGACCGCAACACTGAAAGCCGCTTCCTGGCGGCCCTGGAAGAGCGCAACCGCGACAGCGCCGAGCGCATCAAGGCGCTGATGTTTACCTTCGAGGACCTGTCCAAGCTGGACCCGTCCGGTGTCCAGACGCTGCTGCGGGTGGTCGACAAGCCGAAGCTGGGACTTGCCCTGAAGGGCTCGTCGGAAACGCTGCGCGACCTGTTCTTCACCAACATGTCGGAACGCGCGGCCAAGATCATGCGCGAGGACATGGCGGCGATGGGACCGGTGCGGCTGCGCGACGTCGACGAGGCGCAGATGTACATGGTCCAGGTCGCGAAGGACCTCGCCGCCCGGGGCGAGATCGTCATGGCCGAGGGCAAGGGCGAAGACGAGTTGATCTACTAGTGCCGGCGCTCACCCCGAACCCATTGGTCACGACGCGATCATGACATCGACCCGCAGGTTTCTGTTCGACACCGAATTCGACGTGGACGTGGCACGCCGTCGGGAGGAGCGTCTCGCGTCGGAGGCGCTCATCGCCAAGTCGGCGCCGCCGCCCGAACCGGAAGAGCCGCCGCCCCCGCCGGAACCGGTCTTCAAGTCGGCCGACCTGCTCCAGGCGCACGAGGACGGCTACGCCGACGGTTTCGCCAACGGCAAGGCCGCCGCGGAAGCGGCGGTCAACGCACGGCTGTCGGCGACGCTGGAGCGGCTGGCCGACCAGCTCGAATACATCGTGCAGAGCGCCGCCGACACGGCGGCGCGCCAGCGCGAGGGCGTGATCGAGATCGGCGCCGCCATCTGCCGCAAGCTGCTGCCCGATCTGTCGCGGCGGCAGGGCACGAAAGAGGCGGAAGCCATGCTGGGCACGGTCATCGCCGAACTGATCGACGAACCCCGGATGGTCATCCGGGTCGCCGACGAAGACCTGGACGCCCTGTCCGAACGCATCGACACCATCACGGCGCGGCGCGGTTTCGCCGGGAAGGTCGTGCTGCTGGCCGAACCGACGGTCGCCGCCGGCGATTGCCGGATCGAGTGGGCCGACGGCGGGGTGGAGCGGGACAGCGCCCGCCTGTGGCACGACATCGATCTGGCCGTCGCCCGCCTGCTGGGCGCCGGCCACGGCACGGAAGACCACTCCGGCGGCCACTCCGGTGGCCACCTGGGTAGCTCCCTGGCCGGCGCTTCGTCCTAAAGTCCCCGTAACAGTCACTCAGGAAAACGCCACATGGCCAGCAAGGACAGCTTTTCGCTCGACGAACTCGATGCCGGGTCGCGCGACGTCGGCGAGTTCGACAGCCACGCCGCCAAGGACCTGGAAGCGATCTACGACATCCCGGTGCAGATCTCGGCCGTGCTCGGCAAGGCGACCATGCAGGTCAGCCAATTGCTGAAGCTGGGCCGCGGCGCCGTCGTGGAACTGGACCGCAAGGTCGGCGAGGCGATCGACATCTATGTCAACAACCGACTGGTGGCGCGCGGCGAGGTGGTCGTCGTCGAGGACCGTCTCGGCGTGACCATGACCGAAATCATCAAATCCGACCGTTCGTAGAGCGCACCCGCCGCGGAGGACCGTAGCGGGATGGTACCTGGGAGAAATTCGTCATGCGATTGCTGATTGTCGGCACCATGGAAGGCTACATCACCGCCGCGGGCAAGATCGCCCACGATCGCGGCGCCAAGGTCTCCTATACCGACGGCATCGACAAGGCGCTGAACGCTTTGCGCGGCGGTCAGGGCGCCGATCTGGTCATGATCGACGTCAAGTTCGACATCGCCCGCCTGATCGACGCCTTGAAGCTGGAACGCATCACGATACCGGTGATCGCCTGCGGCATCGGGACGGACGCCCAGGCGGCCGTGCGCGCCATCCGCGCCGGCGCCCAGGAATACATCCCGCTGCCGCCCGACGCCGAGCTGATCGCCGCCGTGCTGGAGGCGGTGGTCCAGGAAAGCCACGCCATCGTCAGCCGCGACCCCGCCATGGGATCGGTGCTGCGGATGGCCGACCAGATTGCGCCCAGCGAAGCCTCCGTCCTGATCACCGGAGAGAACGGCACCGGCAAGGAGCTGATGGCGCGCTACATCCACCGGAAGAGCCGGCGGTCCGACAAGGTGTTCGTCGCGGTCAACTGCGCCGCCATCCCCGAGCACCTGCTGGAAAGCGAGCTGTTCGGCCACGAGAAGGGCGCCTTCACCGGCGCCGTCGCCCGGCGTGTCGGCAAGTTCGAGGAAGCCAACGGCGGCACGCTGCTGCTGGACGAAATCAGCGAAATGGACATCCGGCTCCAGGCGAAGCTGCTGCGCGCGATCCAGGAGCGCGAGATCGACCGGGTCGGCGGCAGCCATCCGGTCAAGATCGACATTCGCGTGCTCGCCACCTCCAACCGCAAGCTGGAGGAGGAGGCGAGGGCCGGCCGGTTCCGCGAGGACCTTTACTTCCGCCTCAACGTCGTCAACCTGCGCCTGCCGCCCTTGCGCGAACGTCCCGCCGACATCCTGGCGCTGTCGGTCCACTTCGCCAAGAAATACGCCGAGGCCAACGGGCTGCCGGAAAAGCACCTGACCGCCGAGTCCCTGGACATGCTGAAGGTCCACCCATGGCGCGGCAATGTCCGCGAGCTGGAAAACACGATGCACCGCGCGGTGCTGCTGTCGCGCGGTCCCTCGATCGACACCGACGCGATCCTGCTGACGGACAGCGGCCCGGCGACGCCGGCGGCGGAACCGGCACCGCCGCCCGCCGCCGTGGCGGCGCCCGCTGCGGAAGTGCCGCCGGCGGCGCTGGCGGCCGCCCGCGCCGCGGCCGGATACGCGGCCTATGGCGGCGGCAGGATCATGGCTCCTGCCCCGCCGCCCGCCAGCGCGCCCGCCGCGGCCGGATTGCCTGGCAACCTGACCGGACTGGTCGGCCGCACGGTGGCCGCCGTGGAACGCGACCTGATCATCGACACGCTGCACCACTGCGTCGGCAACCGGACCCATGCCGCGAATATCCTGGGCATCTCGATCCGGACCCTGCGCAACAAGCTGAAGCAGTACAGCGAGGAAGGCGTCGCCGTCCCGCCGCCGGGCGACGTGGAGAGGTTCGCGTCGTGAACGGATGCGGCATCCTTAGGTACGCCGGCAGGAAAATCGTGCCATGAGCGATCAGACCGGCGCCGGAAACTTCAACGCGGCGGAGCTGTTCCACACCGCCAAGACGATGCTGGCGCGCGGCGACATCGTGCTGGCGATCGGGCTGGTCTCGATCCTGGTGGTCATGATCCTGCCGATGCCGGCGTTCCTGCTGGATATCCTTCTGGCGCTGTCGATGACGATGTCGGTGCTGATCCTGATGACGGTTCTGTTCATCCAGAAACCGCTCGAGATCAGCTCCTTCCCGACCATCCTGCTGATCACGACGCTGCTGCGCCTGTCGCTCAACCTGGCATCGACGCGCCTGATCCTGGCCCATGGCCACGAAGGCCCCGACGCGGCGGGCGCGGTCATCGAAGCCTTTGCCGGCTTCGTCATGGGCGGCAACTTCGTCATCGGCGTGATCGTCTTCGCGATCCTGACCATCGTCAACTTCGTCGTCATCACCAAGGGGTCGGGCCGTATCGCGGAAGTGGCGGCGCGCTTCACCCTGGACGCCATGCCCGGCAAGCAGATGGCGATCGACGCCGACCTGTCGGCCGGCATGATCGACGAGCCGGAGGCGCGGCGCCGCCGCAAGGAACTGGAAGAGGAAAGCGCGTTCTTCGGCTCGATGGACGGTGCGTCCAAGTTCGTGCGGGGCGACGCCTCCGCCGGCCTGATGATCACCTTCATCAACGTGATCGCCGGCATGATCATCGGCATCGCGCAGAACGACCTGCCGTTCATGGTCGCCGCCGACACCTATACCCGGCTGACCATCGGCGACGGCCTGGTGTCGCAGATCCCGGCCCTGATCATCTCGGTCGCCGCCGGTCTGCTGGTGTCCAAGGCCGGCGTTTCCGGATCGGCCGACAAGGCGCTGTTCGGCCAGCTCAGCGGCTATCCGACGGCGCTGGGGCTGTCGTCGGCCATGCTGTTCGCGCTCGGCATGCTGCCGGGCATGCCGTTCATCCCGTTCATGGCGCTGGCCGGGGCCACCGGCTTCGCAGCCTATTACCTGCCGAAGGCGCGCGAGAGGAAATCGAAGGAAAACGCCGAACTGGCGATGGAGGAGGCATTGCCGGCCCCCATCGCGGACGAACCGATCGGGACCGCGCTGTCGATCGACTCGGTCCGGCTGGAGTTGGGCTACGCCCTGCTGACGCTGATCAACACCGCCAACGAAGGCTTCCGCCTGACCGACCAGATCAAGGGCCTGCGCCGCCAGCTTGCCGGCGAGGTCGGGTTCGTGCTGCCGTCGGTCCGCATCCAGGACAACCTTCAGCTTCCGCCCAACACCTATGTCGTGCGGATCAAGGAGATCGAGTCGGGACGGGGCGACATCCGGCCCAACATGCTGCTGGTGATGGACCCGCGCGGCGAGGCGATCTCGCTGCCCGGCGAGGCCACGGTGGAGCCGACCTTCGGCCTGCCCGCCATGTGGATCGAGCAGGGCTACCGCGAGGAGGCCCTGTTCAAGGGCCTGACCGTGGTCGATGCCTGCACGGTCATCACGACGCACCTGACGGAGGTCATCAAGGACAACATGCCCGACCTGCTCTCCTACGCGGAGACGCAGAAGCTGCTGGACGAGATCGGGCGCGAGAGCCAGAAGCTGGTGGCGGACGTCATTCCGGGCCAGATCACGATGGGCGGCCTCCAGCGCGTGCTCCAGAACCTGCTGGGCGAGCGCGTCTCGATCCGCGACTTGGGCACCATCCTGGAAGGCGTGTCGGAGGCCTGCGGCTTCACCCGCAACATCACGGCGATCACCGAGCATGTCAGGACCCGGCTGGCGCGCCAGATATCGGAATCCAACACCAACGAGGCCGGGTTCATCCCACTGATCACCCTGTCGCCGGACTGGGAACAGGCCTTCGCGGAATCGATCGTCGGCGACGGCGACGACCGGCAGCTTTCCATGGCGCCGTCGCGCCTTCAGCAATTCATCACCAATGTGCGTCAGACTTTCGAACGGCACGCGATGATGGGCGAGACGCCGGTGCTGCTGACCAGCCCCGGGGTCAGGCCCTATGTGCGGTCGATCATCGAACGGTTCCGTCCGGCGACCATCGTGATGTCGCAGAACGAGATCCACCCAAAGGCGAAGATCCGCACCTTAGGGCAAATCTAAAGTTATGTGACTAAAGGCGTGGGCCTCAAGTCACGGGAATTGACGGTCTGGCAATGATGATCTGGCAGGATCGGCCGCAGGATAAGGAAAGGTAGGAACAAGGTGCGGCTCAAGAGCTTTCATGCTCCGTCCATGGTGGAGGCGATGCGGCTGGTCCGCGACGCCCTGGGCGACGACGCCATCATCGTCGCGACGCGCGAGGAGGAGGGCGGCGTCCGCCTGACCGCCGCGATCGACGATGCGGAAGAGCCGCCGCTTCCGCCGCCGCCCAGCCACGATCCGGAGCCGTCCCACGGCGGTTACGATCAAGGCAGGGACCAGGGCCGGGATCATGGCCGGCACTATCGCCGCGAGCCGGAACTGGACGTCGTCGATCTGGTCTGCGACGCGTTGTCCCGCCACGGCACGCCGCCGCTGGTCACGGACCGGCTGCTCAACACGATCTCGACCTACGATACCGATGACCCGCTGGCGGCTTTGTCGGCGGCGCTCGACAGCATCTTCACATTCCAGCCGCTTCCCCTGGGCCGGGCGCCCCGGCCCTTCATGCTGATCGGCCCCCCCGGCGCCGGCAAGACGCTAACCATCGCCAAGCTTGCCACCCGCTCCACGCTGAGCGGCCGCAAGGTCGGGGTGATCACGACCGATACCGCGCGGGCGGGCGGGATCGACCAGCTCGCGGCCTTCACCAAGCTGCTCAAGCTGAAGCTGCTGGCGGTCGAGGATACCGATGCCCTGGCCGATGCGCTGAGCGTCCAGCGCGGGGTCGAGCAGGTGCTGATCGACAGCGCCGGGCGCAACCCGTTCGACCCCGACGACATGAACGACCTCGGCGACCTGCTGAACGCCGCCGACCTGGAACCGGTCCTGGTCCTGCCGGCCGGCTGCGACGCGGCAGAAGCTGCCGAGGTAGGATCTTCCTTCCGGGAGCTTGGTGCCCGCCGCTTGCTGCTGACCCGGCTCGACATGACCCGCCGGCTGGGCAGCCTGCTGGCCATCGCCTACGAAGCACGCCTCAGCTTTTCCGACATCAGCGCCACGCCGCAGGTAGCGGAAGGCCTGAGCCCCCTCAATTCATTATCTCTGGCACGGCTATTGCTTCCCAATCACGTGCAGCACGCCGCACGAACAGCCAAGCAAACGGGAACTTTTTCATGACCGACATATCATCGGTTTTCCCCGCCAACATCACCCAGTTGCGTGGCCATAACGTCATTGCGGTGGCGAGCGGTAAGGGCGGTGTCGGCAAGACATGGTTCTCGATCACCCTTACCCATGCGCTCACCAAGCTGGGCCGCAAGGCCCTGCTGTTCGACGGCGACCTGGGGCTCGCCAACGTCGACATCCAGCTGGGACTGATGCCGAAACGCGACCTGGGAGCCGTGGTGGACGGCCGCTATTCGCTTCAGGCGGCAGCGGAGCGGTTTACCGACGGCGGGTTCGACATCATTGCCGGCCGGTCGGGATCGGGCAACCTCGCCAACCTGACGGTGGCACGGCTCAACGAGCTGCGGAACGACCTGATGACGGTCGCCCGCAGCTACGACGCCGTCGTGATCGACTTGGGCGCCGGCGTGGACCGCACGGTGCGGCAGCTGTCCGGCCCGGCCGGGATCACCCTGGTCGTGACGACGGACGAACCGACGTCGCTGACCGACGCCTATGCCTTCATCAAGGTCACGCATGCGACCAACCCCAACGCCGACCTGCGCGTGGTCGTCAACATGGCCAGCAGCGTGCGCGAGGGCGAGCGCACATATTCGACGATCCTGAAGGCGTGCCAGAACTTCCTGAAGTTCGCGCCGCCGCTGGCCGGCATCGTCCGGCGGGACCAGAAGGTGCGCGACGCGATCCGCAACCAGACGCCGCTGCTGATGCGCTCTCCCAGTTCCGACGCAGCATCGGACGTCCGCAATCTGGCGGCTAAGCTGTTCGGCCCGCAATGACCGTCCCCTCATGACCGGACCGGTCCCGCCTCCGGCGCCGGCGACGCCCGCGGGCACTGCCGGCACGAGCGCCGGCACGGCCGGGACCGTGGCGGCGGCTCCTCCGGAACCCGCCGGGGAAGCATCGCTCGAGAAACTGCCGGAGAAGCTCAAGGAGCTGCTCCGGACCGTCGTCGTGTCCGGCACCGTGGTCGAGCAGAGCGGCGACGGCAGCGTGAAGGTCAGGACCCAGGCGGGCGAGGTCAGCCTGAAGACGCTCACGCCGCTGCCGCAGGACCGTCAGGTGACGCTCCAGATCCCGCCGGGCAATCCGCCGCTGAAGGCCCTGGTGTTCATGGTCGGCCCGCCGCCGACGCCGCAGCAACCACCGGCACCGCCGCCGGCGCTACCACCGGCACCATCGCCGCTGCCGCCCATGGCGGCGGCACC
>NZ_JCACHA010000777.1:0-9681 GCF_059503625.1 Skermanella sp. | reverse complement strand
CGATCAGGCCGAACCTCCGCAAGCTGCCGAGCGAGCGGACCGAGATGTTGCGGGAGATCGACCACAGTGGAAAGACGCCGTCCGACTGCCGGTCGCCGGGGACCAGCGCCACCGGAGCCGCCACCTGCGTCGCCGGATCGCGTTTTCCCCAGGCGTCGAACAAGCGGATCAGCATGGTCGACTGGCCATGCCCCGCCAGCCCGGCCAGCCCGACGATATCGCCTTTGCAGGCGGACAGCTCCATTCCGCCGGTCGCGGCCAGCGGCTTCGCCAGCACCTGCCGGGGCCGGTCCGCCGTGGTGTCCATCACCCTGGCCGAACTCTCCGCCTCCGACAGTTCCTCGTCCGCCGCCCCCATGCTGCGGACGATGATCCGGCGCGTCAGTTCCGACGCCCTGCCGTCCAGCACGATGCGGCCCTCCCGCATCACCACGACCCGCTCGGCGGCGCTCAGCACCTCCGGCAGGATGTGGGAGATGAAGACGCTGGCGACGCCGCCCAGGTTCGCCCTGTGCAGGTAGGACAGCAGTTGTTCGGCGGCGGTCGCGTCCAGCGACGATGTCGGCTCGTCCAGGATGACCAGCCGGATCGGCGTGTCTGTGACGGTGAAGGCGCGGGCGATCTCCACCATCTGCCTCCGGCCCAGCGACAGGTCCGCGACGATGGTCTTGGGGTCGATCCCATGGCCGCGAAAGATCGCGTCGAGCTGTTCCAGGATCAGCCCCTCCGCCCGCTTCCGCCAGCCCCAGCCGCGCAGGCCGGGGTGGAGGACGCGGGCGTTCTCGCCGACCGTCAGGTTGGGGCAGAGCGAGAGTTCCTGGAACACGCAGCGCACGCCGAGCTTGCCCGCGGCCGCCGTATCGTAGTCCGCGACCTGCCGGCCGCCATCGGCGCTGATGGTCCCGCCATCGGGCCTGAGCACGCCCGCCAGGACGTGCATCAGCGTCGATTTGCCGGCGCCGTTGTGCCCCACCAGCCCCAGCCGTTCACCCCGCCCGACGCGCAGGGTGACACCGGCCAGGGCGCGGACCGCGCCGAAGCTTTTGCGGACATCGTCGAGAAGGAGAGCAACCTCGTCGGAAACCATCACGCGCGCCTGACCTGAACTTGCCTGACTTGCCACCGTTACTTCTTGCCCCCGATTACAGCCTGCGCATCGCTGAGGGAGTATTCGACGTTGGTCACTCCCCCCTTCTCGGTCTGGTTCAGGCGTTCTTCCAGGTTCCCTTGCTCGACCGACAGGAACGGCACGATCAGGTCCTTCGGCACGTCCTTGCCGTCGAGGATTTGCTGCGCGACCCAGAAGGCCAGCGTGCCGACGCCGGGCGCGATGGAAACCGACATGGTCTCGTAGCCGTTCGCGTCCTTCTGCTCCTTCCACCACAGCAGCTCGTCCTGCCGGTTGCCCATGATGATGGTCGGAACCGGCCGGCCGGCTCCCTTGAACGCCTGCGCCGCACCATAGCCGTCACCGCCCTGGGTCACGACGCCCCGGATTTCCGGCAAGGTCGGCAGCACGCCGGCAACCGCCTTCTGCGCCACTTCCTGCGTCCAGTCGCCGTGGACGGACGACACGATCTTGAAGTTCGTGTGCTTCCTGACGCCGTCCTCGATTCCCTTGTGGATCTCGTCATCGACGAAGACGCCGGCCAGCCCCCGGATCTCCAGCAGGTTGCCGCCCTGCGGGTAACGCTGGGCCAGATAATCCACCTGGATCTCGCCCATCTTGCGGAAGTCGACCGCGACCCGCCACGCGCACGGCTCCGTCACGATGCCGTCGAACGACACCACCGTAACGCCGGCGTCGCAGGCTTCCTTGACCGCGCCGTTCAGTGCCGTGGGGGATGCGGCGTTGACGACGATGGCGTCGTAGCCTTGCAGGATCAGGTTCTGGATCTGCGCCGCCTGCTCGGTCGCCTGATTCTCCGCCGTCGTGAAGGCGGAGGCGTCGGCGACGACCTTGTCGGCCACCGCCTTGGAGGTGACCTTGCCCCAGCTTTTGAGCATCGCCTGGCGCCACGAGTTGCCGGCATAGTTGTTGGATAGCGCTATCTTTTTCGACGACGTGTCGGCAACCGCTGTACCGGAAAGGCAGGTTGCGGCCACGGCCACGGCTAGGGCGACCCTGATCTTCATTGAGGTTTCCTCACTGGATGTTTCTTGTTTTCCGCTCGCCGCAAGAACAGGCGATAGTTTTATCTGTGATAGTTAAGATGTTGAATAAACGCTAGGCGCATTCCGGAACAGCGTCAAGCCGACTCCCATGGTCCTCCAAAGCTGTAATACCGAAGTATCGGGCAAGTGCATGAGATTACGCTTAAAGTACTAGGGCGTAGGATTCTTGGGGCTCGGACGCAAAGCGCATTTGACTATCGGCGCAATTAGATCGAGGATCGAACCGACTTCGGTCATGCGCATCAGCCATGCCGTAACTTAGAAAAAGCCGATGGAAAAGACGGCTGACCAAAGGGGGAGGAAACAGTGAGAGCATTCACGTCCGTCGTTGCGGCTGTAACGCTTGGCCTTTTCACGCTGGCGCCTCAGGCGTTCGCTCAGGACAAGGGTCCCGTCGGCATTTCGATGCCCACGAAATCTTCCGCGCGCTGGATCGCCGATGGCGACAACATGGCCCGCTACTTCAAGGAAAAGGGCTACCAGACCGATCTTCAATACGCTGAAGACGAGATCCCGAACCAGCTTGCGCAGATCGAGAACATGCTGACCAAGGGCGCCAAGGTTCTGGTGATCGCTGCGATCGACGGCACCACGTTGTCCGACGTGCTGGCCCAGGCCGCCAGCCAGGGCACCAAGATCATCGCCTACGACCGTCTGATCCGCGGCTCGGGGAACGTCGATTACTACGCCACCTTCGACAATTTCCAGGTCGGCGTGCTCCAGGGCGGCTACATCGTGGACAAGCTGGGCCTGAAGGAAGGCAAGGGGCCGTTCAACATCGAGCTGTTCGGCGGCTCGCCCGACGACAACAACGCCTTCTTTTTCTACAACGGCGCCATGTCCGTCCTTCAGCCCTACATCGACACCGGCAAGCTGGTGGTCGCCAGCGGCCAGACGGGCATGGACAAGGTTTCCACCCTGCGCTGGGACGGCGCCGTCGCCCAGTCGCGCATGGACAACCTGCTGAGCGCCTACTACACCGACAAGAAGGTGGACGCCGTCCTGTCGCCCTATGACGGGCTGAGCATCGGCATCATCTCCTCGCTCAAGGGCGTCGGCTACGGCAGCGGCAGCCAGAAGATGCCGATCGTGACCGGCCAGGACGCCGAGGTCCCGTCGATCAAGTCGATCCTCGCGAACGAACAGACCTCGACCGTCTTCAAGGATACCCGCGAACTGGCCAAGGTCACCGTCGGCATGGTCGAAGCGGTGCTGAGCGGCAAGATCCCCGATATCAACGACGCCAAGACCTATGACAACGGCGTCAAGATCGTCCCCGCCTACCTGCTGAAGCCGGTCAGCGTCGATGCCTCCAACTGGAAGAGCATCCTGGTCGACAGCGGATACTACAAGGAAAGCGAGTTCCGCTGACGCGGTTGAGCCTGCGGGAGGGCGTCTGATCCGTCCTCCCGTAAATCGAAGGCAATGTAAGGTGCTCGATGACTGCGATCCTTGAAATGCGGGGGATCACCAAGACGTTTCCGGGCGTCAATGCGCTCGAGAACGTCAATCTGCGCGTGGAAAGCGGCGAGATCCACGCACTGGTGGGCGAGAACGGGGCCGGCAAATCGACGCTGATGAAGGTCCTGAGCGGCGTCTATCCGCACGGCTCCTACTCCGGCGAGATCTGGTTCCAGGGAGAGGAACGGCGCTTCACCGGCATCGCGGACAGCGAGAAGGCCGGCATCGTCATCATCCATCAGGAACTGGCGCTGGTGCCGCTGCTGTCCATCGCCGAAAACATCTTCCTCGGCAACGAGCAGGCCAAGTTCGGCGTGATCGACTGGTCCGCCGTGACGCTGCGGACCCGCGACCTGCTGCGGATGGTGGGATTGAGCGAATCGCCGGCCACCCTGATCACCGATATCGGCGTCGGCAAGCAGCAGCTGGTCGAAATCGCCAAGGCGCTGTCCAAGGAAGTGAAGCTGCTGATCCTGGACGAGCCGACCGCCAGCCTGAACGAGAGCGACAGCGACGCGCTGCTGAACCTGCTGCTGGAGTTCAAGAAGCGCGGCATTTCCTCGATCCTGATCTCCCACAAGCTCAACGAGATCTCCAAGGTCGCCGACTCGATTACCGTTCTTCGCGACGGCTGCACGGTCGAAACGCTGGACTGCCGGAGCGAAGCCGTCAGCGAGGACAGGATCATCCGGGGCATGGTCGGCCGCCCGCTGGCGGACCGCTATCCCAAGCGCGATCCGAAGATCGGCGAGATGCTGTTCGAGGTGAAGGACTGGAACGTCCATCACCAGATCCACGCCGACCGCCTCCAGATCAAGAACGTCAGCATGAACGTCCGGCGCGGCGAGATCGTCGGCATCGCCGGGCTGATGGGAGCCGGGCGGACCGAGTTCGCCATGAGCGTCTTCGGCCGCTCCTACGGCCGGCGCATCACCGGCAAGGCTTTCCTGAACGGCAAGGAGATCGACGTCAGCACGATCCGGCGCGCGGTGGACAGCGGTCTTGCCTATGTCACCGAGGACCGTAAGCACTACGGCCTCGTCCTCAACGACACCATCATGCACAACATCTCGCTGGCCAACCTCGGCGGGATCTCGCGCGGGACCGTTCTGGACGACATGGAGGAATTGTCCGTCGCCAACACCTACCGGCGGCGGCTGAACATCCGCAGTTCCAGCGTGCTCCAGCAGGTCGTCAACCTGTCCGGCGGCAACCAGCAGAAGGTCGTGCTCAGCAAGTGGCTCTTCTCGAAGCCGGAAGTGCTGATCCTGGACGAGCCGACGCGCGGCATCGACGTCGGCGCCAAGTACGAAATCTACACCATCATCAACCAGCTGGCCGACGAGGGTAAGGGCGTCATCATGATCTCGTCCGAGATGCCCGAACTGCTCGGCGTCTGCGACCGGATCTACGTGATGAACGAGGGCCGCTTCGTCGCCGAGATGCCGGCAGCCGATGCCAGCCAGGAAAAAATCATGCGCGCGATCATGCGGGGCAGGGAAGCGCCCGCTCATGAGCAGGCGCCCAGGGAGAAGATAGCATGAGCACCGAAACAGTCCTCGCACCGGGCGGTGGCGGTGGCGGCGAGCCGCTGCGGGTCTTCATCAAGCGGCACCTGCGCGAATACGGCATGCTGCTGTCGCTGATCGCCATCATGATCTTCTTCCAGTTCATGACCAACGGCACTCTGCTGAAGCCGCTCAACCTGACCAACCTGATCCTTCAGAACAGCTACATCATCATCATGGCGCTGGGCATGCTGCTGGTGATCGTGGCGGGGCACATCGACCTGTCGGTCGGATCGGTCGTGGGATTCATCGGCGCGCTCGCCGCCGTCATGATGGTCCAGTTCAAGATCCACTACATCCCGACGACGATCATCTGCCTGGCGGTCGGCGGCCTGATCGGGGCGGCCCAGGGCTACTGGGTGGCCTTCTTCAAGATACCCAGCTTCATCGTGACCCTTGCCGGCATGCTGGTCTTCAAGGGCCTCAGCCTCGCCCTGCTGGCCGGGCAGTCCGTCGGCCCGTTCCCGCCGGAGTTCCAGAAGCTCAGCTCCGGCTTCATCCCCGACATCTTCGGCGGCATGGCGCTGGACGGCTCGACGACGGTCCATGTCACCTCCGTCCTGCTTGGCATCGCGGTTCCGCTGATTCTGATCGGCCTGAACTACCGCAACCGCCTGAACCGCCAGAAACACGGGGTGGAGGAAGAGCCGCTGCTGTTCTTCGCGGCGAAGAACGCCGTTATCGCCCTGGTCGTGATGTATCTGGGATTCCTGCTGGCTTCCTATAAGGGCCTGCCCAACGTCCTGATCGTCATGGCGACGCTGATCATGCTCTATACCTTCGTCACGATGCGGACGACGATCGGTCGGCGGATCTATGCGATCGGCGGCAACGAGAAGGCGGCGAAGCTGTCGGGCATCAACACCGAGCGCGTCACCTTCTACACTTTCATCAACATGGGCGTGCTGGCGGCACTCGCCGGACTGATCTTCGCGGCCCGGCTCAACACGGCAACCCCCAAGGCGGGCGTGTCGTTCGAACTGGACGTGATCGCCGCCTGCTTCATCGGCGGCGCGTCGGCTTCCGGCGGCGTCGGCCGGGTGACCGGCGCCGTGATCGGCGCCTTCATCATGGGTGTCATGAACAACGGCATGTCGATCATCGGCGTCGGCATCGACTGGCAGCAGGTCATCAAGGGCCTGGTGCTGCTCGCCGCCGTGTTCCTGGACGTCTACTACAAGAACAAGGCATAAGCCTGCTTGGGGAGAGCCTCAGTGCCGCGCGCCGAGGCTCTCCAGCAGGCCTTTCAACTGTTCGTATTGCTGCCCCTGTAGCCGCTCCAGCAAGCGGCTTTGCTGATCGGCGGCGATTCCGCGTATCCGCTCGTAGGTCGCCTTGCCGCGCGGGGTCATGAAGATCAGGATGCGCCGCCGGTCCTTGGCGTCGGGTGACCGATAGACCAGCGAGTTGGTCACCATCCGGTCCACGATCTTCGTCAGCGTCGGCCCTTCCACCAGGACGATGGTCGCCAGATCGCCCATCGGGAGTCCGGCGCCGTCGGCGAGCGCCGTCAGGATGCGCATCTGCTCGATCGGAATGCCTTCCGCCCGCAATTGCTCGGCCAACTCTTCCTCAAGACGGCGGTTCACGCTGGCGATCAGGTAAGCCAGCTGGTCCTGCATTCTCGTGGACACGATATTCGCCCCCGTCAATCTCTCGACTTTCAATATCTGCACTTTCCATCAGCCCGGTATCCGCTGTCGAGCGGGTATTTGGGCCATGATGCCTTGTGCCAAGGGGAAGCTCGAAGGAGACGCATCTGTGGAAACAAGTCGGGCATTTGCACAAACAAGAAGCAGCTTCCAGTGTTAAGCTTAGAAATCTATCTTGCGCGGCCGTGAATTATCACGATTGCACGTTTCTTGCAAATGTCCGACACCCGAACATTCGCGATAAAGGTTGCCCCGATGTCGGAATTGAAGATCGGCTTGCTGATCCCCTTGAGCGGTCCCGCCGGCATCTGGGCGCCTTCGTCGGAAGCCTGCGCCCTGCTGGCCGCGGCCGAAATCAACGCGGCGGGCGGCATCCTGGACCGGCCCGTCAGGATCGTCGTGGGCAACGCCGGCTTCGGCCGGTTACAGGCCGCCGAGGAGGCGGCGTCCCTGGTCGAGCTGGACGGTGTTTCCGCCGTCGTCGGCATGCATCCGAGCGATGCCCGGGCCTCCGTGGTCTCCGCCATCGGCGGGCGCGTCCCCTACGTCTATACTCCGCAATACGAGGGCGGCGAGAACGACCTGGACGTGCTGGCGATCGGCGAGACGGCGGACGAACTGATGGAGCCGGCCATCCCGTGGCTGATCGGGCACCGCAACGCCCGCCGCTTCTTCCTGGTCGGCAACGACTATATCTGGCCGGAGGTTTCCCACCGCGCCGCCCGCCGGATCATCCGGAGCAGCGGGGCCGAGGTCGTCGGCGATGTCCTGCTGCCGTTCGGGCTGACCGACCACTCCCGCACCTTCGACATGATCCGGAAGGCGAAGCCGGACGTCGTGCTGATGTATCTGCTGGGCCAGGAGGCGGTTGATTTCAACCGCGCCTTCTGCGAAGCGGGATTGGACCGGCACCACATCCGCTACTCGACCGCGACGGACGAAACCGTGATCTACGGCATCGGGCCGGACAATCTGGAGAATTTCTACGTCTCGTCCTGCTATCTCGCCAATCTGCGCTACCGGGAAAACGACAGTTTCCTGGAAAACTACCGATCGAGCTTCGGCGCGCATGCGCCGATGCCCAATGCGTTCGGCGAATCCTGCTACGAGGGCGTCCATTACTTCGCCCAGATGGCCGCCAGTTATGGAAGCCTCGCCATGAAGGACGTGCGGAGATCGCGGAGCGACCGGATGGGTTTCCGGGGACGCCGGAGGACTTCGCGAAGGGTGTCTGACTGCGGACGCAGGCTGATCCACATCGCCAGAGCCGACGGAGTCGACCTGGAACACCTCGCCACCTTCTGAGCCTCACCCCCTGGATTGCCGCCCTGCGGAAACCACATCATGGGACAAACCTGGACCATGCCTGTTACCATGGTATTCCGGTGAATGAATATTCACGGCAAATAAGGGAGGTTACCACATGCCTGTTGATGTAAAATATACCGCAGAAGCCACCGCGACCGGCGGCCGTGATGGCCGCGCTTCCACCACCGACGGCACGTTCGACGTCAAGCTCGCGACCCCGAAGGAACTCGGCGGAGCCGGCGGCGAAGGCAACAATCCCGAGCAGCTGTTCGCTGCCGGCTATGCAGCCTGCTTCATCGGCGCCCTGAAGGCCGCCGGCGCGCAGGAGAAGGTCAAGATTCCGGCCGACACCTCGATCACCGCAAATGTCGGTATCGGTCCGCGTTCGGAAGGCGGCTTTGGGCTGGATGTCGCCCTGCGAATCTCGCTTCCGGGCATGGAAAAGGCCCAGGCCGAGGCTCTCGTCGATAAAGCCCACCACATCTGCCCGTATTCCAACGCCACGCGCGGCAACGTTGACGTCCGCCTGACCGTCGTCTAAGGGTCGGTCGTCTGAGGCTTGGGTGTTGGGCTTCGGCCCAACACCTCTCCCCGTCCAAAATTCAGTGCGGTACGCCGGCCTCGTCAGACCGCAGCGCCCGAACGAGCGAGCTGGCGCCACTGGTGCGCAGCACCATGAACGGCTTGTCCAATCGCTGGCACAGCCGTTTCACCCGCAGACAGGCGGAGTGGCTGATGCAATCCAGCGGGCAGAACACCATGTCCGCTTGGGTAACCAAGGTTTCCAGGATCTTCGGCGCCTGTTCCAGGCCGCCGTCATGGTGCAGCAGACGGCCCTGCCGCCGCTCGATCGCCGAGCGGATATGCGGTACCAGCGCCTGACGGCCTCCAACGTAAAGCACGCATTGTCCCGCGACATCGACCACGGGCCGCTGGGCCGGGGCAGGGGCCTCGGCGCTGTGGTTCGGCCGTTCCGTCGGCACATCCATGTCTAGCAGTTGAAGCTGCTCAAGCCGGGCCTCGGCCGCGCGCCGGCGCTCCCGCTCCGCCGATACCCGCTGTTCGGCGCGTGCCAGCCTTTCCTTCAGTCTGACCGTTTCCCGGCTGTCCACGACGACGCTGGCAATTGCCGGACCGCTCGCGCGCAGGCGGCATAGCTCGCTCTCCAGCTCGCAGATCCGCTTTTCCTTCGCGCGCTCCAATTCCAGCTTGGCCGACAGGGCGGCGTCGCGGTGGCGGGTCAGTTCGGCGACCTGCTTCTCGGCGGTGGCAAGACGCTGAATGGCGTTGCGGTTATAGCCGCCCAGCACGTGCGACAGCATGTGGACTTGGCCGTAGATGCTGGTCACAAGCTCCGACGGCGCACAGCGCAGGCTGAGGACTGCCCAGTAGGCGCCGGCCACCCTGCCGTTGTCCATCGCCTTTTCCCACAGGGCTTCGATCGCGGCGGGGTCGTTTGCTACCGCCGAGAAGCGCTTGATATCGACGGCGTGCTTGTCGTCCAGCATCTTGTGGAG
>NZ_JCACHA010000776.1:0-9703 GCF_059503625.1 Skermanella sp. | reverse complement strand
CACATCAGGGTGCAGGGTTTCGCTGTCGCCGATGACTTCCAGCTTGATCCAGTTGGTTTGCAGGGCTTCACGGGCTAGGCGGGCGGTCAGCACGGCTTCGCGGGCAGTGGAGCAGCCGGCGGTATTGGGCAGCAGGACATAGTCGGAGCCGAGCATGTCCACCATGCTCTCGGCGTAGCCTTCCAGGCTGATGCGGCGGATGGAGACGGTGACGACCTCCGCCCCGCTGGCGGTGATGGCGTCCAGCATCACCTGACGGTTCGGGTAGCCCGCCGTCCCGATGAACAGGCGGGAGTTCAGACGGCGGCCGGCGATTTCCAACGTGTCGGTCATGATTACGGTATCTCGGTGCTGCGGGGGCGGGGCTTCAGCCGCCGGAGAAGGGGCGGACGATTTCCAGCTCGTCGCCGGGCGACAGGCTGATTTCCGGCCAGCGGGCAGCCGGGACGACCATCCCGTTCAAAGCCACGGCCACGCCTTTGGCGCCGGGCGCCACCCCCTTGGTGCGCAGCAGCGCGTCGAGGGTCGAGGCGGCCAGCGACTCCGGCTTGCCGTTGACTTGGATATGCTGGGTCATTGCTGTTCCCTCCTGGGATCTCGGCGGTTCGATGCCGCTTTTTTCACGAATCGGTCCAGGCCGAAGGGGCGGATGACATCGGCGGTCCGGCCGGTAAGGATATGGTCGGATATCGCATCAGACGTGACCGGCGTCAGAAGGATGCCGTTGCGGTGGTGGCCGGTCGCGAGCACGAGGCCGTCGAGGCCGGAAGGCCCAAGGATCGGGGCGTCGTCGCGCGAGCCGGGGCGGAAGCCGACCCAGAGTTCGTCGATCGGCAGTTCCTCGATGCCGGGCAGGGTGCGCCATGCGCCCTCGATCAGCGACATGACGCCTCCCGCCGTCAGGTCGGTGTTGAAGCCGCGCTCCTCGACCGTGGCGCCGATGACCAGACGGCCGTCGCGGCGGGGGACCAGATAAACGCTGGGCGTCCAGACGACTTGGCGCAGCAGCGGTTCGTCCGGGTCCATGCGCAGTGCGGCCATCTGGCCCTTGACCGGGCGGACGGGCGGCCGGGCGAGGTCGGGCAAGCCGGGGATCGCGCGGGACCAGGCGCCTGCGGCCAGCACGGTGGTATCGGCGTGATGGAAGTCGCCGCTCTCCAGCCTGATTCCGATGGCCCGGTTGCCTTCGGTCAGGATTTCGGCGACGGGGGAGTGCTCGTGCAACCGGCCGCCGGCCCGTTCGAACGCGATGCGCAGCGCCTTCGCGAGCTTGCGGTTGTCAACCTGATGGTCGCCGGGGCTGAAGATGGCGGCAACGGTGTTGGTGTGCAGGTAAGGTTCGCGCTTCTTCGCCTCTCCGCCGGTCAGCCACTGGTGGTCGAGGCCAAGGCTCTTCTGAAGGTCGAAGTTGAAGCGCAGCCGGGCGGCGTCGTCGGCGTTCAGGGCCACGACCAGCGTGCCTTCGGTCCGCAGGTCGATCTCAATGCCGGCGGCGGCTTCCAGTTCCTTTGCGAAGGAGGGCCAGAGCTGCTGGCTGTGGCGGTTCAGCGGAAGCTGGCCTTCCTCGCCGGGTTCGACCTCCACGCCGGCGGCCAGCATGCCGGCGGCGGCTTGGCTGGCGCCCAGGCCGGCGTCGCCCTTGTCGAAGACATCGACGCGGCATCCGGCGGCGGCCAGACGCCAGCCGATGCCGAGGCCGATGACGCCGGCGCCGACGATCAGAACGGAGGATGAAGATGGAGGCGATGTCGTCAAGAGGCTCCCTTCGTCGGCATGATCCGAACAGGTTCGATGGGTATGATCTCAGCCGCTCAAGAACGAGGCGGCACCCCAGCCAGATATTTCGAGGCCATTAAAGCTTGCGAGGTTGCACAGCGCAACCCCGCATTGCCCGGTATTGCGGGATGTTCTTACCGCCGGGTGGAAAAACCGGTGGCCGTTCCGCCGGTCACAGGCCGAAACGCGACCACATCGCCCGTTCCTCCACCGCGCCGATGACGGCCTGGGCGAAATCGTCGGCCAATCCGGACGGGAGCATCGAGGGCAGCGATGTTTCGCTGCGGACGCGGCCGCGCCACCAGCGGCGGTCGCCCTGGACGAGGCGCAGCTTGACCTTCTCGCCGAAGCGGCCGCGCATGACGGTGCGGAGATCGCCCAGGCCGTCGATCAGGCCAAGCTCCTGCGCACGGGTTCCGGTCCAGAACTCTCCCGTGAACAGGTCGTCGTCGGTGCCTTTCAGGCGTCCGCCCCGGCGGTCCCGCACCATGGCCTTGAAGGCGTCGTGGATTTCGGCCTGGATCGCCTTCAGGCGGACGATGTCTTCCTCGTTCTCCGGCTGGAACGGATCGAGCATCGCCTTGCGGGTGCCGGACGTATGGACGCGCCGCTCGATGCCGTAGCGGGCGATCAGGTCCTGGAAGCCGAAGCCGGCGGAAACGACGCCGATCGAGCCGATGATCGAACTGGTGTCGGCGTAGATCTCGTCGGCGGCGCAGGCGAGCCAATAGCCGCCCGAAGCGGCCACATCCTCCGCGAAGGCGAAGACGGGCACCTTCTTCTCGTCGGCAAGCTGCCTGATCCGGCCTGCGACCAGCGCCGACTGGACGGGCGAGCCGCCGGGCGAGTTGATCTGGAGCGCCACCGCCTGCTGGCCGGGAACGGCGAAGGCGCGCTCGATCACGGGGGCAAGGGCCGACAGGGTGATGCCCTGACGGAGCGCCCCTCCCGCGCCGATGACACCGGAAAGGCGAATGACGGAAACGATGGGGGCGGGCTTGCGACCGAGGGCGGTCATGATGCGGCGGATCAACATGGGATATAGATGGAGCAAATCGGTTGGAATAAAAGCCTGCCGGTCAGGGTTCCAGCGCCTTTCCGTCGCGCAGGATAGCGTCGGCGGCCGGGGTGAAGCTGCCGTCGGTTTCGTGGAGCACGAGGCCGGGGGACATGAGCGCCGGGCTGCGGGCATTCCGGCGCGCGCTGACGATGACGCGCTTGGCGGGACGCCCGGCTTTCGGCCAGAGCGGTATCAGCGTGACGGCGCCGAACCTGCCGTGAAGCAGTGCTATCAGGTCGTCCAAGCGGTCGGCGCGGTGGATCAGCGTCAAAGTGCCGCGCGGCTTCAGCATGCGGGTGCAGAAGGCGATCCAGGCGGGGAGGTCGGCGGAGCCTTCGCCATGGGCCAGCGCCCGGCCGGCGCCCGGCGGCGGGGTATGCGTGCCGGCCTTCTGGAAGGGCGGATTGGACATGACCCGGTCGAATCCGGAGGGGTACAGGCAGGCGGGAGGCGATTGCAGGTCGCCGGCAAGGATGGCGACGCGGCCTTCCAGGGCGTTGTCGGTGATATTGGCGGTGGCAAGCTCGACCAGATCGGATTGCAGTTCCAGGCCGGTGACATGGACGCCGGGAACGCGGTGGGCGAGGCACATCGATGCCGCTCCCACGCCGGCCCCGACGTCGAGGACGCGTTCGCCCGGCAATGCCGGCGTGGCCGCCGCCAGCAAAATCGGGTCGATCGCTGCGCGGTAGCCCTGGCGCGGCTGTTTAAGCCGGATGCGGCCATCCAGCAGGCGGTCTTCCGACCAAGGGGGCCGATCGGGCGGTTCGATTGCCGGATCAGGGACGGGGGAGATGGCCTGCCTCCACCAGGATGCGGCGGGCGGCGTCGTAGTCTTCCTCCACCACCATCAGGCGGCGGGGGATCGCGCCGATGCTGCCTTCCAGGATGCTGGTATAGGTGTCCAGCACGATCGCCTCGATGCCGGCGTCGGCCAGCAGCGCCGTCAGCCATGACAACAGTACGGGGTCGACCGTCCGCAGGAGTTCCTTCATCAATCGTCCCCATCGTGCGCGCTCAGTCGTCGGGCGCGCCATCCGTGAATAGCACGGGAAGAGAGGACGGAAAACCGCGCGGTGGATCTTGTTTCGATGCTAGAATGACATTAGACGATATCAACTCATCCGCGGCGATTTCGACAGCGGACTTGACCAGCGAAGTCCTGTCCTTATGCTCGCTATCATCTCGTGCCCTGCCACGCCATGCTGGAGACCAAATTGGCGGTCGTGACCAACCTCAGCCTGAAACGATCAACCCCGGACGTGAACGCACTCGATAAGCTGACGGTCCTGGTCGCAGACGACCTCAAGGCCTGCAACGCCCTCATCATCGACCGCATGCAGTCCCCGGTCGAACTCATCCCCCAACTGGCCGGCTACATCGTGGCCGCCGGCGGCAAACGGCTGCGGCCGGTGCTGACGCTCGCCTCGGCGCGGCTGTGCCGCTACGGCGGCGACCGGCACCAAGGGCTGGCGGCCTGCGTCGAGTTCATCCACACCGCCACGCTGCTGCACGACGACGTCGTGGACGAAAGCGATTTGCGGCGCGGGCTTGCCTCGGCCAATGCGGTGTTCGGCAACAAGGCCAGCGTGCTGGTCGGCGACTTCCTGTTCAGCCGCGCCTTCGAGCTGATGGTCGAGGACGGGTCGCTGGACGTGCTGCGCATCCTGTCGCATGCCTCCGCCGTGATCGCGGAAGGGGAGGTGCTTCAGCTCACCACGTCGAACGACACCGGCACCAGCGAGCAGGCCTATCTGGACGTCATCCGCTCCAAGACGGCCGAGCTGTTCGCGGCGGCCTGCCAGATCGGCGCGGTCGTGGCCGAGCGTCCGTCGGTGGAAGAGGACGCGCTGTTCGCCTATGGGCTGAACCTGGGCATCGCCTTCCAGCTGGTGGACGACGTGCTGGACTATTCCGCCCTTCAGGCGCGGCTCGGCAAGACCGTCGGCGACGACTTCCGCGAGGGCAAGATCACCCTGCCGGTGATCCTGGCCTACCGGCGCGGCAGCGACGAGGAGCGGATCTTCTGGAACCGCGCCCTGGAAGAGATGGAGCAGGGCGACGGCGATCTGGACAAGGCGATCGGACTGATGAACCAGCACGGCGCGCTGCGCGACACCGTGGAGCGGGCACGGCACTACGGAGCCATCGCGCGCGACGCCCTGGGGATCTTCCCCGACAGCGAGGAGAAGACGGCGCTGCTGGACGTCATCGACTTCGTGATCGACCGGGAGTTCTAAAAAGTCCGCGAGTTCTAAAAAGTCCGGCTGGCCTGGAATTCGGCGCTTGCGCGGGGCCGGTCTTGCCGGTATATACCCGCCCACGCCGCGACGCGGCGGCCTTGAAAAAGGTCGCTGAGCCGGGCGGTCCAGGGTATCGGAGTGTAGCTCAGCCTGGTAGAGCACTGTCTTCGGGAGGCAGGGGCCGGAGGTTCGAATCCTCTCACTCCGACCATGACGCAAAAAGGGCTTCGGCATCGCCGAAGCCCTTTTTGCATTGGGGGTCGTTACTGCCGGCCGTCCGATATCGGCGTAGAAGAGGCTTCCAGCCGCTTTCAGGGTGCGAAACGGTGGTTCCGCAGGGAAATGAAGGATTGTGCGGCTAACAGCACGCAATCTGTGCGCTGAAAGCGGCTGGAAGCCGCTTCTACGCCTTCGCCTGTGGTATTGGAGCGGAATCCCTCAGCCGGCGCCGTTGCCGGCCCGCAGGGGGGCGGGGGGACCGGCGTTCGCGGCCGGCGTGTCGGAGTTGGAGCGGGCGGGCAGAATGCAGCGGATGCAGGTGCCTTCGTTGAGGCGGCTGTCGATCTCGACGCGGCCGCCGTGCAGCTCGATGAAGCTCTTGACCAGGGACAGGCCGAGTCCGGCGCCGGTCTGGCGGGCCTGCGGGTTGGCGCGCTCGAAGCGGCCGAAGACGCGCTCCTGATCGGCGGCCGGGATGCCGATGCCGGTATCGGTCACGGCCAGGACGAAGGAACCGCCGATCCGTTCGGCGGAAACCAGGATCCTGCCGCCGGGCGGCGTGAACTTGATGGCGTTGCTGATAAGGTTGAAGACGGCTTGCTTCAGGCGCTTCTCGTCGGCGTCGATGGTGCCGATGTCGTCGGCATAGTCCACGTCCAGCTTCAGGCTCTGCTTGCGTGCCCAGTCGCGGGTCAGGCCGATCACGCTGCCCAGCATCGCCGGGATGTCCACCGGGGCACGCTCCAGGACCATGTAGCCGGCCTCGACGGTGGCGAGGTCCAGGATGTCGTTGATCAGCAGCAGCAGGCGCTGGCCGCTGTCCAGGACGGCGCGGCTGTATTCGAGCTGGCGATCGTTCAGGGGACCGAAATACTGGTTCGCCAGGATCTCGGCGAAGCCCATGATCGCGTTCAGCGGGGTGCGGAGCTGGTACGAGACGTTGGCGATGAACTCCGACTTCAGGCGGTCCGCCGCTTCCAGCGCCGCGTTGCGTTCCCGCAGGGCCTGCTCGACCCGGACGCTGTCGGTCACGTCGAGGAAGCTGGTCAGGACGGCGCCGTCGGGCAGCGGCACGCTGGAGAACTCGACCACGGAGCCGTCGACGCGTTCCAGCCGGCCGTTGCCGGCGGCGCGTTCCAGCGTTCCGGCGATGGTCTCGCGCTTGAAGCCTTCCCAGTCGTCGCCGTAGTCGAAGAAGTGCTTCATCTTCTCGACCAGTTCGACCAAGTGGGGTTCGCCGTTGAGGTCTTCCTGCCGCAGGTTCCAGATCCGGGCATAGGCCGGGTTGGACAGCTTCAGCCTGCCGTCGCCCCCGAACACGGCGATGCCTTCGGCCAGATTGTCCAGGCTCTCCTGCTGGACGGCCATCAGCGTGTTGTAGGAAGACTCCAGCGCCAGGGCGTTGGTGACGTCCTCCAGGATGAACATCAGCCCGCCGAACGGGTGCGGCACCAGCAGCATGCGGAGCGTAGTGCCGTCGGGCAGGTGGAGCAGGTCTTCCGCCGGCTCGATCAGGGACGTGAACTTGGCGAGTTGCTCGCGCTTGTAGCGCGGGAAATCGGCGTGTTCGGGCAGCCGGCGCCGGGCGCGCAGGTCTTCCATGATTTCGCCGTAGGTCGGCTCCGACTCGAGCCACTTCACGTCCAGGCCCCAGAGCGAGACATAGGCCTGATTGTAGAAGAGCAGGCGGGTGTCGGCGCCGTAGATCGCGATCGGGGAACCGAGCTGTTCCAGCACTTCGCCATGGGCGGAGACGTGGCGGCTCAGCTCGCGGCGCAGGTCCTCCTGCGCGGTCAGGTCGAGCGCGAAGCCGGCGACCATGGCTCCGGCGGCCGTCCCGGCGGGGAAGGGAATTTCCGTGATCTCGACCAGCCGGCGGGCACCGTCGATCACCATGTGCTGGGTTTCCGACCGGGGAGCGTCGGCGGCGGTCGCCTGCTCGGCCAGCCGGCGGCCGGAGCCGCGCTGGGCGTCGGTCGCCAGCTCGCGCTGCTGTTCGATCGCCTCGTCGCGCCCGAGTTCGACCGCGTCGGCATAGGCCTTGTTGCACCAGACGATCGACAGGTCCTTGGCGCGCAGCCAGATCGGATAGGGAATCAGGTCCAGGGCGGCATGGAGCTCCGCGACGGTCTGGAGCGCCGCGTTGCGCGCCTGCGTCTGCCGCTTGATCTCGCCCGTGACGTCGCCGATGTCGCGTGCCCACAGCACGTCGAACGTTTCGCCGCCCGACCTTCCCGACCCGCGTGAGCCGCTCAGCTCGAGCACGCGGGCGCCGTCGGCGGTGGTGACGACGATCTGGAAAGGCTGTCCGGTCAGGCGAAGATGGCTGAAAGCGCCGTTGAGTGCCGCGGCGTCGCTGGTTTCCAGCGCGTTCTCGATATCTTCCAGCCGGTCGCAGCGGGCGACGCCGAGCAGGTTCGCGAATGCCGGCGAGACCGCATGGGTGCCGCCGGCGCTCCAGCCGCACCACGCATCGGGGGACGCGGTCAGGAAAGCTTCGAGCCTGTCCACCTGCGCTTGCAGCTCCGCCGAGCGGCGCGCATGGCGGCGGCTGCGGAGGTTCTGCCACAGGATTCCGGCCAGACCGGCGCCGGCGAGACCTGCCAGAGCCAGCGTGCCGAAGCCCGGAATGGCCGTGCCGCCCGTCACGGCGCCAGGCACCTGTGCATACGCTACGTGAGCGTGCGGCAGTGCCGTCGTCAGAGCCGCGCCGGCCGCAGCCAGGAGGAGTTTATGTTTGGTCGCCAGGGTTATCACGGGGAGGATATTAGTTAACCTGATTTAACTCAGCCATCGAGCGACGTTACATAACTGGACGGCGCTAGTCCATCATTACGCCCATGGCGTGAGCGCGATTGAGCGGAACACCGCGATTTTCCCGAAAGATCGAGGGTATATTAACCTTTGGGTGAAAGGCCGGCGGCGCCTTCGGCGCGCCACCAGTCACCGTGTTTATATCGAAAGGGCTGAAAAGATCTATTGATTAGGCGATCGGGTGATGCTCTTGATCGGTCCGCGTGGATTGCCGGACATCTCGGCGATCTTGCGGTCCTGTTCCTCGATCAGCGCCTTCGCCGGTTCGTCGCCGTCAAGGCCGCCGAGCAGTTCGCTGGGCACCTTGCGGTTGGATGTGCGGGCGCCGTCCTGGTACAGGACGTCGAACAGCACGAAGGCATTGTCGGTCGCTTGTTTCTTGCGGGCCATTGCCGCTCTCCCGTGACTTTGCTGGATATGGGCTGGATCAGGGGAGTGTCTTAGGACATCGGGTCCGGGTACCGACACTGTTTCTATCGATCTATGACGTTTGAGCCTTCATGCCGCATGCCGGAAGGTTCCGGCGGATGAGCGCGTGCCATGGCCGGGCGGTCTCGGCTAGAGTGGGGCGCCTTCGTCCGATTCTCCGGTGTTTCAGATCAAGCGATGCAGCAGATGACCTCCCTGGAACAACCATCCCGGCCCGGCCGGCAAGCCCATACCGATATCCGGCCCGACGGCTGGATCGACCGCTTCGCTCCGGCGCCGGCTCGGCCCTATCTGAAGCTGGCCCGGCTGGACCGGCCGATCGGGACGTGGCTGCTGCTGTTTCCGTGCTGGTGGTCGCAGGCTTTGGCGACCGAGGGCTGGCCCGACCCGTGGATGATGGCCCTGTTCGGCATCGGCGCCGTGGTGATGCGCGGAGCCGGCTGCACCGTCAACGATATCCTGGACCGCGATATCGACGGCATGGTCGAGCGGACGCGAAGCCGGCCGATCCCGAGCGGGCAGGTCTCGGTGAAGCAGGCGCTGGCGTTCCTGGTGTTCCAGCTTCTGATCGGGCTGCTGGTGCTGGTCCAGTTCAACGGCTTCACCATCCTGCTGGGGGCGGCGTCGCTGGCGCTGGTCTTCACCTATCCGACGATGAAGCGGATCACGTGGTGGCCGCAGGCGTTCCTCGGCCTGACGTTCAACTGGGGCGCCTTGGTCGGCTGGTCGGCGGTGACGGGCGGCCTGGACTTGCCGGCGCTGGTGCTCTACGCGGCGGGGATCGTCTGGACGCTGGGCTACGACACGATCTACGCCCATCAGGACAAGGAAGACGACGCCCGCATCGGCGTCAAGTCGACGGCGCTCCGGCTGGGCGACGCATCCAAGATCTGGATCTACGGCTTCTACACGCTGACCTATGGCGGGCTGCTGGCGGCAGGCCTGCTGGCGGGGCTGGGTTTCTGGTTCCAGATGCTGATGACGGCGGCGCTGATCCAGCTTGCATGGCAGGTCGGAACGTGGCGGCCGGACGATCCGGCGGACTGCCTGGTCAAGTTCAAGTCGAACCGCTGGTTCGGCTGGCTGGTACTGGGCGCAATCGTCGCGGGGCATGTGCTGTAGGGGACGATGGATTCTCCTTGCGTACGGGGAGCGCCGTGTG